>CAMOFS010000143.1 GCA_946613735.1 uncultured Lachnospiraceae bacterium
TTGCTTCATTTGTTGTCCTCCATTCCTGATAGTTTTTTCTTTTTATATCCTGCGAAGTCGCCCGCGTCCAAAGCGTCGCGGATCTCCTGCATCATGGTGTTGTAAAAATAGAGATTGTGCAAAACGCAAAGCCTCATGCCTAGCATCTCCTTTGCCTTTAGAAGATGTCTGATGTAAGCTCTGGAATACTTTCTGCAGGCAGGGCAGCCGCAGCCCTCCTCTATGGGGCTCATATCTCTCTCATATTTCTGGTTGAAAAGATTCATCTTGCCGTGGTTGGTGTACACGTGACCATGGCGGCCGTTCCTGCTGGGGTAGACGCAGTCAAAAAAGTCAACCCCACGCTCCACAGCCTCTAAGATATTGGCCGGAGTACCAACTCCCATGAGGTAGGTGGGCTTGTCCTGGGGCAGGTAGGGTACCGTCTCCTCGATGATGTGGTACATCTCCTCGTGGGTCTCACCCACTGCCAGTCCCCCAAGTGCATAACCGTCCAGATCCAGCTCTGAGATCTCCTTTGCCATATCTATACGTATATCCGCAAAAATGGCTCCCTGGTTTATACCAAAAAGCATCTGGTGGGGATTGACCGTATCCTCCCTTTTATTAAGCTCTGCCATTTTTTCCTTGCAACGGTGCAGCCAGCGCACCGTCCGTGCACAGCTGTCCTCCACATAACGCCTCTCGGCACGGCTGGAGGGGCATTCGTCAAAGGCCATGGCTATGGTACTCCCCAGGTTGGACTGGATGGTCATGGACTCCTCCGGTCCCATGAAGATCTTCCTGCCATCGATATGTGAATGGAAGGTCACTCCCTCCTCCTTTATCTGCCTTAAGGTGGCCAGGGAAAACACCTGAAAGCCGCCTGAATCCGTGAGGATTGGCCGATCCCACACCATGAACCTGTGAAGACCTCCCAAGTCGTGTATGAGACGATCCCCGGGACGCACGTGAAGGTGGTAGGTATTGGACAGCTCTATCTGGCAGCCGATCTCCTTAAGGTCCTCGGTGGACACGGCCCCCTTTATGGCCGCCACCGTCCCCACGTTCATAAACACGGGAGTCTGCACCGTCCCGTGTACCGTGGTAAATTCGCCGCGCTTGGCGCGGCCTTCTGTTTTTATTAGTCTATACATACATTAATGCTCCATAAAGATTCTTCGCTTCGCTCAGAATGACATAGTAACACTGTCATTCTGAGGAACGTAGTGACGAAGAATCTCTTAAAAAAGATTCTTCGCTTCGCTCAGAATGACAAAAGGGCTCAGTTAGCCCCCCACTTATAGAAGAAAGCATGGTCCCCGATGACCTCGTATCCCGTGATCCCAAAGCTTTCTGCCGATGGCACCGTCATGAAAAAGAGCCAGTCTCCCACACGCTCACCATCAATAGCCGCCTGGGCGATCTGTATGCACTGCTCAGCCGGCCCCCTTTTTATAAAGGCATCCACGATGCCCTGCCGGTAGGGCTGGAACTGGTTCTCCTGTGATATGACCCCAAAAATGGTATTGGGAAAAAGTGAGCTTTTAACGCGATTCATGATAACCGAAGCCACTGCCTGCTGTCCGAAGTAGGACTGGTTCCCGGCCTCCGCCTCAATGGTGGCCGCTAAAAGGGTCACATCAGAAGCACTGGCCGCATAGGCACCGGTGGTATCCTCACGTCCGCCCTGCTCAGCCTCCATAGCTGCCATGGCCTCTGCCAGCTGTCTTGCCAGTTCGGCCTGGGCGGAAGCCTCTGCTGCCTGAAGCACCTCCAGATCCGCCTTATAGGCGGTTATCTTTGCATCAAGCTTTGCTTTTTCCTTTTCAGCCTGTTTAGCATCCTTGGCGTTTTCCTTTGCTTCTTTTTGCACCTCATCAAAAAGCTCGTCCATCTCCTTATGAGAGGCCTTCAGCTCTTTTTTCCTGGAAGACAGTCTCTCCTGCTGCAGCTGGAGAGAGGCTGACTCCTCTGCCAGTTCTTCCCTGGCCTTTTCGCTTTCCTTTATTAGATTGTTATCGTATTCAACTATGGCGGAAAGGATCTCGGTACGGTTCAAAAACTCCGCAAAAGAGCCACTTTTAATAAACATAGACACAACATCTGTCTTATCCTTGTTTTCGTAGAAAAAGACTATGTGCCGCTTCATGATCTCGTAGCGTTCATCCTGCTCTTGCTGGATAACAGCCATCTCTTCTTCCAGCATTTCAATGTTTTTTTCTGCTTCGCTTATCTCCTCGTTTGCCTTTGAGATCTTGGCATCTATGGCAGCGATCTTGACATTGAGCTCTCCCATTCTGATGCCGAGCTCCTTTCCCTCTTCATTGAGGTCGGAAAGCTCGTCTGCCTTGTCATCACGTTCATCCTTTGCATCATTAAGCTTTTCCTTGGTCTCCTTCTGCTGCTGTTGGAGTTCAGAGACACTGTCTTTGGCATCCTGTGTTGTATCCGTACTATTACTCTTCGAGGAAGCATTGGAATAAAATCCCAAAAAGCCGGGAGAAAGGATCCCGGCTAAGACCATAATGATCGCAAGTATAAATGCCTTCGCACTTTTTGAGTTCACAAGCCTTTTTATCATCTGCATGATGTTGACAGTCCCTCGATGGCTACCGCTCCACCCCTTACTATATCTATGTGTGAAAAGGTGGAACGCAAAAGAGCGCACAGCTCGTTGTTGCGGCGTTCGGTGAGGGTGCTCTCCAAAAGCACCGCATCCCTGTCGATATCAATGACCTGTATATCGTAGGCCTGCGCGATACGAAATGCCTCTGCCTTATCCTCCGGGGTAACACGCTTTATCTTCGCAAAAAGAACCTCCTTCATGTGGATGGGAAGGTCGGTAAGATCCACCACCTTGATCACCTCCACCATGGTGTTTAATTGCTTTTTTATCTGCTCAAAGGTCACGTCATCCGAGGTGACACCTATGGTCATCCTGGATATGTCCTCATGCTCCGTGGTGCCCACGGTAAGGCTGCTTAGGTTGTAGCTTTTCCCGGAGAAAAGTCCAGACACCTTGGCCAGCACACCCACCTCGTTTTCCACATATAGCGCGATCCATCTGTTTTTTACTTTACCCATAAGTACATCTCCTTACAGTATCATCTCGGACATTGCCTTGCCACCCTGGACCATAGGGAGGACTATCTCCTCGGGAGGGATGATAAACTCTATGACGGCAGGTATCTTTGACTCCTTTGCCTTTTTAAGGGCCGGGATGATCTCAGACTCCTCGCTTACCCTGATGGCAAAGGCTCCGTAGGCATCAGCCCACTTTATAAAATCAGGCACGTACTCGCCTTCATGGTTGGTCACATCCTTTGCAGTGTCCCGCCAGGAGGACTGCTTGCGAAGGGAGGTGATGCCGTAGCGCTTTCCGAAAAAGAGCTGCTGCAGCTGGCGCACCATACCCAGATATTCATTGTTGAAAATACAGGTCACCGTCTTGATGCCCTGACTCATAGCCGTGGCCATCTCCTGCATGTTCATCTGCATGCCGCCGTCACCGGTGATACACACCACCTCACGATCCGGCGCACCGATGGCTGCTCCGATGGATGCCGGGAAGCCAAAGCCCATGGTGCCTAAGCCTCCGCTGGTAATAAGCCTGGCGTCCCCGTCCAGGCGTACATACTGGGTAGCCCACATCTGGTGCTGTCCCACATCGGTAACAAAAATAGCTCCCGAAAAAACATCGCTTATACCCTCGCAGACCACCTGTGGTGATACTCCATAGGAGGGGCGCTTCATGGCAAGGGGATGCTCCTCTTCCCACTCATTTATCCTTTTGATCCATTTATCCGTCTTCATGGGCTCTGCCCACTCGATAAGCTTTTCAAGAGCCAGCTTGGCATCGGATACCACAGGGATATCCACCACTACGTTCCTGGAGATGGAAGCGGTCTCTACATCCACGTGGATGATCCTTGCCTTGGGGGCAAATTCATTCAGATCGCCGGTGATCCTGTCATTGAAGCGTGTGCCTATGGAAAAGAGCACGTCACACTCCATTATTGCCATGTTGGCTGCGAATCTGCCGTGCATACCGGAATTACCCACATAAAGGGGATCATCCTCAGGTATCACACCCTTGCCCATGATGGTGGTGGCTACGGGGATATGCATCTTTTTTGCAAATTCAGTAAGCAGTCCTTCGGCACCGGATATATGCACTCCGCCTCCCGCAAGTATCATGGGATGCTTTGCACTCTTTAGGAGCTTGTAGGCCTTTTTAAGCTGTCCTATATGTACGGACTCGTTGGGCTTGTAGCCCCGGATGGATACAGAATCCGGATACTCCGGAGATCCCTGGGCCTGCTGGATGTCCTTGGGAATATCTATGAGCACCGGTCCGGGCTTGCCGGTGGAGGCTATGACAAAAGCCATTTTTAAAATTCGACCCAGCTTTTTGCGGTCACGCACGGTGACACCGTACTTGGTGATGGACCGGGTCATACCCACGATATCCACCTCCTGGAAAGCGTCGTTACCGATGAGCTGCTGGGGCACCTGGCCGGTGATGATCACCAGCGGAATGCTGTCATAATGCGCATCTGCAATAGCCGTCATGGTATTGGTGGCACCGGGGCCGGAGGTCACCAGGCACACGCCCGTCTTTCCGGTAGCCCGTGCATAGCCCTCTGCCTCATGCACCAGCGCCTGCTCATGTCGCGCAAGCACCAGCTCTATCTCGGTCTTCTGGTAGAGCTCATCCATGATATCCACTATCATACCGCCAGGATAGGCGAAGACGGTGTCAACCCCTTCCTCTATAAG
>CAMOFS010000144.1 GCA_946613735.1 uncultured Lachnospiraceae bacterium
AGGGGAGTATGGTCTACATTGATAAAAACAACAAGCATATGTATGATCTTGACTCTAAGGTTCGTCTCATCGACATGTCTGAATTTTCAATGTCATCCACGGATGAGTTTTTAGGTTTCATCTGTGGTGTTATCTCTCAAAACAGCGATATAGAAGAGATCCTTTTGGACAGCTTTTTGGATAATGCGCTTATCGACAGCGATGATGAGATTTCAGCTGCCATCGACAAGATCGACAAGTATTCCAACAAGTATGACGTGAATTTCGTTATCAGTATTTCGAGGAATAAGGACGAGCTGCCCAGGAAGCTTTCGGATAAGGTAATCGTTTCTCTGTAGCAGGAGCTTTATTTGGACAGCCTTGTTTTCACAATAGTTATGCCATCCTACGGGGTGGAGGCATATATTAAGGACGCCATTGAGGACGTGCTCCATCAGTCCTATCGCAGATGGGAGCTAATCATCGTGGATGATGCTTCGCCGGATCGTACCGGAGCCATTGCGGAGGAGTATGCGGCCAATGACACACGTATCAGGGTTATCCGTCAGCAGGACAATAAGGGGGTATCCGCTGCCAGGAACCTGGGACTCGCCGAGGCCAAGGGTGAGTACATACTCTTTTTGGATCCTGATGACCGCTATGACAGCGAGCTTTTGATGTCTATCTGCCAGAAGCTGATGGATGAAAAGGTGGATGTGGTGGTCTATGGACACACTGAGGATTATCTGGACGAGGATGGTAATTGCGAGTATTCCAGAGAGTTTTTCCTCCCCACCCAGTATGTTTGTGACAAGCACGTCATCCGTCATCTGGTGATCGAGCTTGAGGAGATGACCATGTATGGTTATCCCTGGAACAAGGCATTTAAGGTATCTCACCTCAGACAGAGGGGTGTTACGTTTCCGGATATAGCACATATTGAGGATATACTTTTCAATGTAGATGCTTTTAAGCATGTGCATAGCATGCAGCTTATTTCGGACAGGCTGTACCATTATATCAACAGGGTGCAGGACAATGCCAGAGCCACCAAAAAGGTTCTTACGGATTATTTTGAGCTGCAAAAGATCAGGATCAATGCCATCCGAGACCAGCAGGAGCGCTGGGGCACGGTGGACGAAAGGATGTATACGGTACTTGCTTCCGAGTATTTCAGATCCATGTTTTCAATGATGGAGAGGGGGATACGCCAGGGCAGACCCAGGGCGGATATTCTTGCCGAAGCAGAGGCGGAGCGACCCACTGAGATGTTCGGAGTGCTTGCCAGATATTTGGGAGAGGGAAGCAGGACAGTCAGGTTTTTATATACACCGCTTGCCAGGGGCAATTTTAAAATGGCCTACAGGCGTGCGTATTTGGTATCGTGGATCAGGGAGAATTTCCCTTTTGTATTTGCAAAGCTTAAGCAGGCTCGGTAGCATGAGTTTTATACCATGTCATCCCAGGCTGTGCGAAGAATCTTAGGAGGCGGATATGACAGAAGAAGGTTTCTTGTTATTCTTTGCGATCCTTGTCTTGTTGGTTATCATATTTGCGGTGGTTGTGGTGGTTGCCACAGTAGCCAGCTCGGTGGCCGCGATAGTGCAGGATGAGGACGCTTCAAACAACGAATGAGCTTATGGGGTTTTCACATTCCGGTGTGGAGCCCCTTTTTTCGACAAGGTTTTGCGTTTGTCATCCTGAGCGAAGCGAAGGATCTTTTACAAGGAATAATTATGGATATAAAAGTATTAGTGGCAGCCCACAAGTCGTGCAGGCTGCCGGAGGATCCCATGTACGTTCCCATACAGGTGGGCGCCACAGGCAGACCTCCCATAGAGGGCATCAGCCTAAGAGATGATGCCGGTGACAATATTTCCGAAAAGAACCCATACTATTGCGAGCTTACGGGCCATTACTATGCCTGGAAGAATATATCCGCCGACGCGCTGGGACTGGTGCATTATCGCCGCTTTTTGTCAGTGGCTCCATGGATAAAAAGGGCCTTAAGCAGGGACAGGATGGAGCTTGTGATGAAGCAGTCTGAGGCGGAAAGACTCCTTGAACGTTTTGATGCCATCGTGCCCGCAAAGCGAAAGTATTTTATCGAAAGCCTCTACAGCCATTACATCCATACCATAGGTATCGATCACCTGGCTATGGCGCGCGAGATCATAGCGACGGACTGCCCAGAATACATCCCCTATGTGGATGAGGCTTATACCAACACCTGGGGATATATGTTCAACATGATGATCTTAAAAAAGGAATACTATGATGATTATCTGGGCTTTTTGTTTCCGGTGCTCTTCAAGCTGGAGGAGAGGATAGATACGGATGTGCTGTCCGATTTTCACAAGCGGCTCTACGGGAGGGTATCCGAGGTGCTTTTCAATGCCTGGTTATTAAAGGCGAAAAAGGAGAAGGGCATGAAGGTTAAGGAAGTGGCCTATATGCCTCTGGACGCGGAGAACTGGATCAAAAAGGGGAGTGCCTTTTTAATGGCCAAATTTGCTCACAGGAAATACGAGGAGAGCTTTTAGATGAGAATTACTTTTATCACACCCTTTTACGAAGGCAACAAATACATGCCCGAGTATCAGGATATGATGGAAAAAAATGAAGAAAAGCTTAAGATGTCCAATTCCGTGGACGGGACTGACCTTTCCATGGAGGTGATCCTGGTAAACGACAGCCCCGGCACTGCCATCAGGCTGGACGGTATATATGCCGGAAGGGGAAACTGGCATATCATCACCAATAAAAAGAACTCCGGCATCCATGCATCCCGGGTCAATGGCCTGTCGAGGGCTACCGGAGATGTGATCTGTTTTTTGGACCAGGATGACAGGATAAGGCCGGAGACGGCCTTTGAGCTGCTTATGGCGGCAGGCAGACATCCCTATAAGGTCATTGTGGCCAATGGTGATTTTGAAATAAGAAATGAGATGCACCGCATCTACCGCACAAAAGCCCACAAGGCACTCATCGGAGATCTGTCCACCTATATCAAGGTGGGAACACAGATCATATCTCCTGGCCAGTGTGCCATCCCGCGGTCGCTGATACCTGAATTCTGGTGTGAGAACCTTATGGGGAAAAATGGGGCGGACGATTATTTCCTCTGGCTTTTACTTTTGGGACAGGGCATAGGCTTTCACTATCTGGACAGGAATCTTTACATACATTCCTACACGGGAGGCAACCTGTCGGCGGATACAGAGGTCACGGATGTGTCCACCTATGAGTTTATAGATATGATGGAAGCGGGCAGCTTTTTATCCGATGACGAGCTAAAAAAGCTACGCAGGATGACGGGCTATAAAGCAGGTTTTAGAAAATCGGGGATATTGGGGAAGCTTATCCTTACACTTAAGAATCCGGATATCTTTGCGGCAAATCTGATATACAAGCTTCGCACAAAGACCCCCTATGGGTATAACAGGTAATATGAAAACAGCCATACTCTTAGCTACATACAACAGTAAAAAATATATTGGTGAGATGATGGCGTCATTGCTGAACCAGACCTATACGGACTTTGTCTGCTATATACATGACGACGGCTCCACGGATGGCACCCTTGAGGTGGCGGAGGAATACGCCGCTTTGCATCCCGGGAGGTTTTGCATACTTAGGGACGGGGTCTCCCATCTGGGAGCAAAGGGTAATTTTTTTCATCTGCTTGCTTCGGTGGAGGCAGACTACTATTTCTTTGCGGATCAGGATGATGTATGGATGAAGGAAAAAATAAAACGCCTTCTGGAATCGATAAGGAAGCTGGAAACATCTGCTTTGGCACCCGGCCCCTGTGCCGTCTTTTGTGACATGAAGGTTACGGATGAAAAGCTTGATGTGATCCATGAGTCCTTTATCAGATCCCTTGACAGGGATGGAGCTTACCATAGCTACCAGGAGATCATCATGGACAATCCCGCCGCCGGCTGCAGCATGTGCTTTAACCGTGCCTGCAGGGATGCCGCTGTTTTTGCGACGGCGATCGATGAAAAGGAGCGGCTTAAAAAGGCTGTAAGGCTTGTGGAAATGCATGATGTCTGGGTGCTTTTTACTGCATCCCTTTTGGGGAACATAGAAGTGATAGATGAGCCTTTGGTATATTACAGGCAGCATGGCAAAAACGAGATGGGAGCCCATAGGGAAACCCTGGCTGCCAAGGCACAGAGGAACATGGAGGGGATTTTCTCCAGTGAGCTGGCTACTAAAAAGAAGGCCTATTATGATAATGCCAAGAACCTGGCACGGGCGGGGCTTTTGCTCTGTGACCTGCCGGAAGACAAAAAAACGGTGCTGGAGGGCTTTGTCGGTCTTTCTGACATGACCAGGCCTGCCCGCATATCTTTTTTAAAGAATAATGGCTTCAGACGCAAAAAACGGTCGCTTTGGATTTGGCTATGGGCCTGATCTATGGTATAATACTTTGGTTATTTTTATAGAAAGCACGAGGATATTCTTATGAAGGAGCTTGCAAAGACCTACGATCCCAAAGGGATGGAGGATCAGATCTACAAAAACTGGGAGGAAAAGGGCTATTTCCATGCGGTTGTCGACCGTAGCAAGAAGCCCTTTACCATTGTGATGCCACCCCCCAATATCACAGGGCAGCTTCACATGGGTCACGCCCTGGATAATACAATGCAGGATATTTTGATCCGTTACAAGAGGATGCAGGGGTACAATGCCCTTTGG
>CAMOFS010000145.1 GCA_946613735.1 uncultured Lachnospiraceae bacterium
TCCAGATCCTGCTTGTCGGAAAACATGGAGGAAAAAAGCTCGTTGGTGTACAAAAGCTCGCCATTTTCGTCATTTCTGACACAGACCCCGCAGCCCGTGTTGTCCAAAATGGCGTCCAGCACGGCATAGGAACTGGCCAGAGAGTTTTTCGTTACCCTTTTTGTAAGAATGGTCTGCATGATGCGTTTAACATCATTGAGGATCAAAAGCTCATCCGATGACCAGCTGCGGTGGCCTTTTGAAATAGTAAAGCACACATACATCCCAAGTCTTTCGGAAACGAAAAGAGGTAAAAACACACCGGCTGTAATGTCATATCTGCTAAAGAAATCCCTAAAATCATCAGGCAGGACAGCATCGGAGGAAACGGTATAGGGTCTCCCTGAGAAAAACGGAAGCTCGTCCCTGTCCACCCGGGAAAACTCAGGCAAAAGCGGCTTGGCATCAGTCCCTGTCCACTCGCTTATCATGTCAACATAACGCTCATCCGGGGAAAGCCTCAAAAGATAGGCATTGGAAGCCCCCAGGTACTCTCCCACATCGGTAAGTATAGCCTCGGAAACCTTGGGAAAATCATTATCGCTTTCCATCCTCTTTAAAATGGAAGTGATAAGCTCGCTTTTTTTGAGCAGAGTCTCGAGATTGGTACTACTCTCCTTTTCACGCTCCAGCTGTTGCGCCAGGGAAACGCCTTCGTTTTTTTGCTTGTAATACTGGGAGATAACAATAGTGGCCAAAGTAAGGGCCGATTCGTATTCCGCCTCTGTGGTGGTACTGATGTGTCCGCCGGTATCCTCATCCGATACAGCCCCCATTACCACCATAACTCCTACGAGATCAAGAGCCTTGTCACGGATGGCGATGCCTCCCAAAAACACTCCGGGATGGCCCGTGTCCATACGGATCAGATCCTCATAATAACCGGAATTAAGGGCTGCGATCATACCCTGCTCCATCTCTTTTGTAACATGACCTGCAAAAAAAGCTTCTGCATCATCACCACCGGTAAAGGCCGTGATGTGCCGGGCATCTAAGTCCATGCAAAAGCCACAGGTATGAGTGCATTTGAAAAAAGCACTCTGCATCCTTTCAAATGCCGCTGTATCTATTTTTAAAGAATCCTGTACTGTCATATCCTTCTAATGATAAAAACTTCACGCTTGCCACCAAAGCTGATACTGTCGGCAAGCCCAAGCTGTCCTTCTTTTTTTATAAGGGATGAAAGAATATCCCCGTCGCCGGTGAGGATGCAAAAAATGGATCCCTCCGCCGTAAGCTCAATGCATTTATTAATGAAGGATGAAAAAAAGACCTTCTTCTCCTTGTCACTGCGGCGATAGAGATCGGGAAGCTCAGTAATGATCTCATCAATGACACCGTCATAGGTGAATTCGAAAAAGTCCCTCTGTATAAAATGGATGCGCTCGGATGCGTTGGATGCATTTTCTCTGGCAGACGAGATCATCTTGTCGGAAATGTCTATACCGAAGGCGTTTTTGGCAGGGGTGGTTTTAAGTCTCTCAATGATCAGTGTCCCGGTACCACAAAACGGATCCAGTACGCTGTCGTCTTCGATGAAATACTTCCGCGCCATCTCCATCATGGTAGCGGCGCGTACCGCTGACATGGAGGTGGCGGCAACCTCTTTTCTGTACTCAAATCTATTATCAAAAAGGCATGCCATCCACAGGTAAAAGCCAAAGCTTTTGTCAGGTCGTGCCGGAAGATATATCTCGCACTCATAGTTGCCCGTGGTGGGCATGATCTGTGAACCCAAAGACTTGCTTATGGCATCTGAAAAAACTGCTGTAAGCCGCTTTGCCTCGTCCCTGGCCTTTTCAGCCGACTTGCCCTTTTTATCCATACCGGGCACCTCCACCCTGATACGGGTGGGGATGGGACGGTCGCCTCTGATATAGCTGTCTAAGATGCGACCAAGCATGGAGCCGGCTATGGTGTCACCGGCATTATCTTCTGTGAGCTTCTCCCCTCTTTTTATGGGGATGGTGAGGTACAGCCTGTCAAAAAGCCTGCAGGCTGTAACGGTATCAAGCTGGGAGGTCATGACCCTGACACCAAAGGGAGTGGTCCTGACATCATCGGCAGGGATGCCGCGCCTTATAAGATCATCCGCCACGTATCTGGAGATGGCGGGCTGCACCGAAAGCAGCATGGGGATCTTTGATTTTACACCAAGAAACTCATAGTCCAATTGTTATTTTACCTCAACTGTCCAGCCGAACTTGTCCTCAAGGCGGCCCCACTGGATGCCTGTAAGTGTATCGTAAAGCTTCTGAGTCAGCTCGCCGGTCTTCATGTCGTTGATGACAACCACGTCATCCTTGTATTTGAGCTCGCCGACAGGGGAGATGACTGCAGCAGTACCTGTGCCGAAGACCTCCTCTAACGTACCGTCGTGTCCGGCCTTCATCAGATCGTCCACAGAAAGTCTCTCTTCACGAACTGTGTAGTCCCAGTCTCTAAGCAGATGGATCATGGAATCCCTGGTAACACCGGGAAGAACCGTACCCTCGCTGATGGGAGCGGTTATGATCTCACCATTTATCTTGAACATGATGTTCATGGTACCTACTTCTTCGACATACTTGCGGTTCTCACCGTCCAGCCAGAGCACCTGGGTGTAGCCCTCTTTTTCTGCCTTGACCTGCCCGAGGATACTTCCGGCGTAGTTGCCGCCACATTTTGTAAAGCCTGTGCCGCCCTTTACTGCACGTACCAGCTCGTCCTCCACCATGATCTTGACCGGATCGAGGCCTGTGGGATAGTAAGCGCCCACGGGGCAGGTGATGATAATGAACTTATAAGAGCTGGCCATATGTACTCCAAGAGCTGCCTCGTCGGAGAACATGAAGGGCCTTATATAAAGTGAGGTATCCTTGCTGTGGGGGATCCAGTCCTTTTCAACCTTAACAAGAGCCTTGACTGCCTCGATGAAATCCTCTTCGGGGAATGCAGGCATGCAAAGCCTTGCGTTTGAATTGATCATGCGCTTTGCATTCATGTCTGGTCTGAACAAGAGGATACGGTCATCCTCGGTACGATATGCCTTGAGTCCTTCAAAGGTCTCCTGTGCGTAGTGAAGTGTCACGCAGGCAGGATCCAAAAGGATGGGGGCATTGGGCTCGATCCTGGCATCATGCCAGCCCTGGCCCTTTGTCCAGTCCATGACAAACATGTAGTCAGTCATGTATTTGCCGAAGCCCAGGTTGTGCTCGTCTGCAGGCTTCTCCTTTAAAACGTCTCTTTTGATGAATTTGATGTCCATGGTTACCTCCTTATATTTCAATCATCCCAAGTGACGTGGAAACCTAAAAAGATTCTTCGCTTCGCTCAGAATGACAACCAACAAATACCTGTCATCCTGAGCGTAGCGAAGGATCCCTTTTAGGTCCTCAGCCCAGAATGACGATTTCTATTATAAAAAAGAGTGGGACTGTAAGCCGGGTTCTGTCGTGTGCGGCCATCTATCTAGGCACTCCGTCACCGGGTGCTCAAGCGACCTACCCGAAGCGCAGCGGGCAACTGCATAGCTTCTGTCTGGTCTTGCTTCGGATGGGGTTTACACTGACCCACCATGTTACCATGATGGCGGTGAGCTCTTACCTCACCATTTCACCCTTACCGCAAAAGCGGCGGTTTCATTTCTGTTGCACTTTCCCTGGAGTCACCTCCGCCGGACGTTATCCGGCATCCTGCCCTATGAAGCCCGGACTTTCCTCGTGCGCTTACGCGCCCGCGACCGCATATCCCACTCTGCTGCGCTCCGCGACAGCGGAGCGCAGCATATATTAATAAACAATTTATCTTGCCAGAAGCTCCAGCACCTCCCCGATATACTGGGTGTGCATATCGCCGTCAGCATAGAAGTTCTTTTTGATATTGGGATCAAAAAACTTGGTATCCTCCATATCCAGAGCTGCGATCTTTCTAAGTATGAGGACAAAATTCCCCTCATCTATAAAAGGTATGCCCCGGTAATGGTTCACATTGAGTCTGGCATTTTTTATCTTATCCTCATTCCTGCCGGAAACTGCACCGAGATACTTAAGAGAGCTTCTGTACTGCTCATCGAAAAACGTGACGGAAAAAATGTCGCTGGCATCCAAAAACTCCTTGGTGTATCTGGACTCGCGGACGTATACTGTGGCCACATTTTTATTCCAGAGGCAGCCCATACCGCCCCAACTGATCGTCATGGCATTGGACTTGCCGTCCTTCTCTGCAGTGAGTACTCCCCATCGCTTGCCCACAAGCTCGAAGGGATTGATCTCAACAGTCTCGACGGGATACGGTTGAAATGTATGCATAAAAACCTCCTGTCGTGGATCATTTCACAACATATCAAAGTAGATTATACTGAAAAATGTGCGAAAAAACAACAAAAAAAGAGACATGGACTGATCAATTTTTTCTCTCCTTTTTTGCTTGATTTAGATTCTAACGATTCGTTAAAATCCTGTTTACATATAGGGGATGGGAGAAATGTGAAAAAACAATTATCAACTTAAGGCTGGCTTAAGGATATGCCTATGTTAATTAGTCACTCTAATGGGGAAGAGAATGTATCTTTTTTCAAATCACCCCAAAATCCGAATTTGCCCCTGCGTATTTATCCTCATAGTAACA
>CAMOFS010000146.1 GCA_946613735.1 uncultured Lachnospiraceae bacterium
GCACTAAGCAGGATTTCACGTGTGCCGTGAGGGTGCCTGGGTTGAGTTAACTGTTTTGGTATCGGCCGGTCCCGTTCTTTCGAAGCAGAGCGCCCGGTTTTTTATAAGAAAATGCGCTACGGCAGATGTTCCGTAGCGCTTTTTGTATATTACTGGATATTTTTGGCGTAGCCTATGGAGATGTATCCGCTTGTTACGGCTTCGAGGTCGGTGCCGGCTTCTCCCACTCCATCGCGGAGACCCTCCACCATGTATCTGATGCCGCCGCCATCAAGCTCTTTTGTGGCATGATAGATATCGCGGAAAATGGCGCCGCAGGATACGCTGCGGTCACGGAGGATCCCTTTGTAATCAGAGATCGGGCAGTCCGGGAAATTGACATTTATGATCTGGCGGGAGCGCTTTTCATAGTCAATGACCTCAGACAGAACCTCTTTTAGATATCTGTCGGTAACCTCATGGCAGCCACCTCCTCCCTCGGAGACGGCTATGGCGCTGTATCCCTGAAACTCAGCCTCAAAGGCGGCTCCGCAGGTGGCAGAATACTGGATGTCAGAAGCCACATTATAGCCAAAATTTATTCCTGATAAAACCAGCTCGGGCTTTTCATCCATGACATTTAGACTTCCTACACGGACACAGTCACCCGGCATACCGCTGCAGGTAAAAGCCCGCACTCCCTCTACGGGAAAGTCGTGGGGGTAGATGTCAATATGTGTACGCAGGGTGATGCAGTGTGAAGCTGCGCTACGCTCACTTTCCGGAGCTATCACCCATACTTCACCGAACTCCCTTGCACATTCAGCCAGCCTGATAAGGCCCTCTGATCCGATACCATCGTCGTTTGTAACTAAAATCTTCATAATATTGTCATGATATTGTTTTAGGCTTTCTCTGTCAACCAAATTCCACTTTTATTTTAACTTGATATTTATTATACTTAATAAGGAAAAAACCCGCCGGTGCTACGGTGGTGAAACAAGTTGGGGGACGAGCTATGGGAGAAGTTTTTGATACGCCCTGTGGGAAGATAAAGGGATCAGACCTGGAGGGTTATCTTTTTTTTAGAGGCATACCCTTTGCTGAGACAAGGAGGTTTTGTGATCCGGTAACGGTAACCCACTGGGATGGTGTTTTTGATGCCACTTCAGGTGAGACGGATTGTTACCAACTCAGCTGTTTCGAGGACGAGGGGGATGCTTTTTATGCCAGGGAATTTCGGTCGGAGAGGATATCACCGAGATATGCCGACAGTCCCATGACACTAAATATCATCACCCCAGACATGAGCGGCAGCCGTCCCGTGCTTTTGTTTGTGCATGGTGGATCATTTGAGACAGGCACCGTGGGGGAGGCTCCCTACGGAAGCAGCATAGAATATGCAAAAAGGGACGTGGTACTGATAAGCGTAGGATACAGGCTAAATGTTTTTGGCCTGTATGGAGGAGAAAACTACGGTCTTTTGGATGTGCTTTCCGGGCTGGACTGGGTTCGGGACAATATAGCATCCTTTGGGGGCGATCCTCAAAATATCACCATAATGGGTCAGTCTGCCGGGGCCATGTCCGTTATGGACCTTTTATGTTCCGGAAGGCTTTCGGGCCGGGTTACCCACGCAGTTATGATGTCAGGTGCCGGTGTTGTTCCCGCTCTGGCAGCTCCGTTGAAAAAGGATGGGGTAAAGGAGTTTTGGGAAAAGGTCGAAAGAGAGGCAGGCGGTGATGCGAAAAACGCAGATGCCGAGGTGCTTTGGCGTGCCTGGAAAAAGGTAAAGTCCGAGGACAGTCTTTTTACCGGTTTCAAGCATACCCAGCCCTGCATCGATGGCAGGGTGATGAAAAAGAGCCAGCGGGATGCACTAAAGGATAAGGATGTGACGGATGTTCCCATGATGATAGGTATCACCTCTCAGGATATGCTGCCCATGTTTATATACAGGATGGCCATGGGCCTTGCTTTATCCTGCGATTCTATGGGGCACGCACCGGTATACGCCTATCTTTTTGACAGGACACTGCCGGGCAATTCCTACCGGGCCTTTCACGCTTCGGATCTGTGGTACATGTTTGGAAACATGGAAAAGAGCTGGCGGCCTTTTGAGGAGATTGACAAAAAGCTTTCCGCTGTTATGATAGATAATGTGGCAGCTTTCTGTAAGACGGGGAGGCCGGCAGATGCCTCGTGGCTTCCTGTTTCAAAAAAACAAAAGGGTTTCAGGCATTTTGACGGAAAGTCCGATGGCCTGGCAAGCCCGAAGTACTGCAGAAAAAAGATGTTTGAAACTATGGTAAAGGACCCCGGTCCGGCATAGTGATTTTTACATGAAGGAGGAGACTATGAAAGTATTAAAGAGATTAACATCAGGTATTATGGCAGCGGCAGTTTTGGTTGCGGCAGCAGGGATGACACCTTCATCCACCGCGTGTGCAGCAGCTAATCTTATTAGCACGGCCACATCACTTTCAAAGGTGGCATCATTTGAGGAAGTGACCTGTGAGATAGAGGACGGCACTGAGTATCTCAGATTCAAGTGGGACGAGGTAGAGGGCGCAGAAAAATATGTATATCACTACAGCTTAAATTACGATGCTTCAAAAAAGATCGGCAACACCTATGCCACCGGCGAAACCGAGAAAAACTATGCAGACATAGAGATTTCAGGAGAGCTTGGAGCAAACATATGGATAGAGGTGGCGCCTTCAAAGGCAGATGAGACCACGGTTCCAACCAGTCGATTTGTAAGCTACACCTGCACAAAGGAGGCGGCAGATGCTGCAGTGGAAGCGGCCAGAGTCCAGGCCAAGGCAGACGCAGTTAAACCCGGAAAAGTAGTCATAAAATCCGCACAGGCCTTTGTGGGAGCCGACGCCGTGGGTGTACAGTACAATATCAAAAAGGTAAAGGGAGCGGATGGCTACCAGTACAAGGCCAATATGTTTTACAAGAGCGGTGGCAAGTTTGAAAAGGCAAAGACCACCAAAAAGACAAAGATAAAGGTGGGCTTTCAGGATAACGATACGGTAGCCTTTAAGGTTAGGGCATACAGGATAAACAGCAAGGGCAAGAAGGTCTATGGCAAGTGGACTACAAAGGTACTTACCAGACAGGAGATCCAGGGAATGATGGCCAACCTGGCATACCGCTAACCCCCGGTCGGCAATAAACGGTGTATTACCGGGCAGCTTAGGGAGGAAATATATGAACAACTTGACGGGAGCAGGAAAGGTAGTAATAATAAGTGCGACTGACAGCTTTTTGGCTCAGAGTCTTATGAACAAACTGGAGTCAGCCAGGATCAAGCCGGTGTTTTCGCATGCGGATATAAAAGAGATCGGTACCTACTCCGGGACTATGGAGCTTTTGATACTCTTTATGAGTGAAGAGCTTTTGGATATGCCGGAGACATTGGTTTATCTGAAAGATGTGATCCTGGAAAAGGAGCTGGGGCTGATCCTCATAGGGGATTCAGAGCAGTATGATGTGGTAAAAAGGATCATTCCCGAGCAGGAGATCACAGAGTTTTTCGAGCGGCCTTTGGATATTGAAAGGCTTACGAAGGCAGTGGGTGTGTATCTGGATGAGAACACGGGAGAAATGAGAAAGAAATCCATACTCATTGTGGACGATGATATAACCTACATGCGGACGGTGTACGAATGGCTGAAAAGCAGCTATCATGTGGGCATGGCATCTAACGGAGTCCAGGCCATAAGCTACCTGGCAAAAAACAAGGCCGATCTGGTGCTTTTGGATTATGAGATGCCCATAGCCGATGGGCCACAGGTGATGTCCATGTTAAAAAACGATTCGGAGACCGGCCAGATCCCGGTTATGTTTTTAACCGGTCACAGTGATAAGGAAAGTGTCATGTCAGTCATCGACTTAAAGCCGGTGGACTACCTGTTAAAGACCATTGATAAAAACACGCTGCTTGATAAGCTGGCTACATTTTTCAAAAGACAAAAGCATTTAATATAAAGGATTTCCGGGTTTTGTCCGATATATCCTATGAGGGTGTTTTTGCCCTTTGGCAGAGTTTTAGTGAGTCTTTGCCACGATCAACGGATTGATCGCAGTGCACCACGGAGGGTGTGGATATGAGAGCGGACGGACTCGGATCTTTTTTTGCAAAATCTTATAGTTCTTCTGGTATAGACCGCTCTCGCAGTGCGTCTGAAGCACAGTCTGCATTTATTTCACGAAAGACTGAAAAGACAAAGGAAGACAGAGCCGGGCTTTTGCGCGGGCTGGATAAAAAGAGTACCACGGTGTCGGTGCACAGCTTTGATGAGAGTGGATTGTCTGCGGAGGAGATACATAGGCGGCAGGTAAATGCAAAGCGGCAGCAGAATACCTTTAAGTCCACTGCTATAGACAAGGCCGGCGGATATCTGAAGTTGTCCCAGGCGAAATCATCGTCAAAGGATTCCGGGATAAAAAAGCATTTTGAATACAATTATAAGGATATTTCGTCCATGATAAGGCAGGCCAAGACTTCTAATACTGCAGGCCAGGCTGCCACAAAGGCCAAGCGAAAGGTTCTGGAGCTGCGCCGCA
>CAMOFS010000147.1 GCA_946613735.1 uncultured Lachnospiraceae bacterium
CTTTAAAACCTGTTATAGATAAACTGCGAGGAATCATACCCCACACCGTAATCTCCCAAAAGCAGCACTGCTATAAAAAGAGCAGATACCAGAACGGCCCTCACTGCAAAAGGCAGCGACAGCATCTGCTGCCTTATGCTTCCCCGGCGCTGTATCATGCTCAGTACAAAAAGCAAAAGTGTAGTAGCTGCTATGACTCCATAGTCAAAAACATCCATCCCCAGCTCAAGAAGGGATCCGTCGGAAAAAATATTGTAGTTTGCAGTGGTGAAAACAGAGCCTATGGATCTGAACACATCCCCGACATTGGGGTAGCAGTCAAATATCTTGAGCATAGATACCAAAATCATGGTCCGGATCACCATAAAACCCTGATATACACGGTTCTCCATCGGGATACATTTTTCATGGAACTTCTGTGTCAGCGGCTCGAGCTCCTCCGATATCATTAGTATCACATAGTTTAAAAGTCCCCATACAATGAAGTTCCAGCTGGCACCGTGCCACAGACCCGTCATGAACCACACTATAAAAGATGAAATATAGACAGGCAGACGCTTTCCCAGATAAGGTCCGAAATGCTTTCTTAAAAACTTGGACAGATCCTGCATACCGCCACTCATGGCTATGGGGTAAAAAAGATAATCCTTGAACCACTCTCCCATGGAAATATGCCATCTGCGCCAATACTCCTTAAGGGATTTTGAAAAATATGGACGCTCAAAGTTTTCCGTAAGCCTGATCCCAAACATCTCGGCTGCACCAATGGTGATGTCGATGCCTCCGGTAAAATCAGCATACAGCTCAAGGGTGTAAAAAAACATCAGGCAAAGAATATATGCCCCCTTATGATCCTGGGGATCTGATGCTATGGCAGACACCGCGGGAAAAAGCCGGTCCGCTATAACAAGCTTTTTAAAAAAGCCAAAAAGGATCCGCTCTGCTCCGAAGATGATGTTTTTCGCGTCAAAATCATGTGGAACGCAAAGCGTCTCTGACAGCTGTCCGTACCTGCTGATGGGACCCTGAACAATGTGTGGGAAAAACGATAAGAAAAGTGCATAGTTGATGTAGTTTTTTTCATAGGCTACGGTGCCCCTGTAGATATCCACCAGATAGCCCACAGACATCAGGGTATAGTAAGAGATGCCCAGGGGCAGTGCTATATCCAGAAACGACAGCTGCCCGCCCAAGGCATTGATGTTGCCTATAATGAAGTTGGTGTATTTGACCACGGAAAGAACGCCGATATTGATAACGATGGCTGTCACCATGTAGCCCTTACGGCGGGTCTTTTCCCTTGCCTTAAAAAGCTTCTTTCCTTCCCTGGAGATGGTGTCCTTGTGTTCCTCCAGATATGTCTTTGACTTTTCAATATTCTTACCCATGAGTCTGCCTGCCACATAGGAAGTGGTTATGGCAGAAAAAAGGTATAAAAGATAAAGCGGCCCCGACAAAGCGTAAAATGCAACGCTTGCAAGTAGTAGAAGATACTTCTGGAAGCTTTTCGGCACTATATAATAAAGTACCAAAAGCACCAAAAGAAAGCCGATAAAGCCATAGGAAGTAAACAGCACGTCAGATGTCCTCCATGCGTTTTAAGATAAGCTCCGTCATGCCATCCACTGTATCAAAGTTCTCCGGCAAAAGATCCGCTGCAGTGATCTCTATGTCAAAGGCATCATCCAATTCCGTGACCAGATTTACGATATCAAAGGAATCCAAAACCTTGCCCGTCACCAGGGCATCCTCATTTTCAAAATCCACTTCAGGATGAAGCTCCTCTAAGATCTCCATCAGCTCAGCTCTAACATTCATCTCATTTCCTCCAGTTTCTTTCTGTCAATCTTGCCGTTTGCCGTAAAGGGCATCTCATCCAGGCTTATTACCCTGCCCGGCAGCATATACCTCGGCAACAGTTCCTTTAGCTTTTCTATCAGTGTCTTTTTATCTATGTCTCCAACAAAATGCAGGACTATCTTATCACGGTCCCTGTCATAAGTACAGGCACAAAGCTTTATCTCCTCAAGTCTTCCCACATCTGCCTCGATCTCCCCCAGCTCGATCCGATGTCCCATGTGCTTGATCTGGTGGTCACGCCGGGATAAAAACACAAGCTCTCCCCGGTCGTTGTACCGTCCCATATCTCCTGTCCGGTAAATGATCTCCGTGTAGGCATCCTGAAGGGGATTCTGTACAAAGGCCGCATCGGTACGTTCCCTGTCATTGTAATAACCCATGGTCACACAGGTGCCTCCCAGACAGATCTCGCCCTCTTCTCCCTCGCCTGCCTTAGTACCATCCTCTTTTATGAGCAGCACCCGGGTATTCTCAAAGGGTCGTCCGATAGGGATGGGCTCACCCTCCTCTATCTCTCGGTCACAGTGGAAGTAGCAGCTCATACCGGTGGCCTCAGTAGGCCCATAAAGATTGGTAAAATGTGTATTGGGAAGAGCCTGTCTCCAAAGCCTGTATTGCTTTTGTGGAAATACCTCACTGCCAAAGGCAACTGTCCTAAGATACTCAGGGCGCACTATGTCAAAGGTCTTAAAGGCCGATATCATGGTAAGTGCTGACACCACCCAGCAGATGGTGTTTATCCTGTGGGCATTCAGGTACTCCACCAGGTTCTTGGGCTGGGAAAAAAGCTCCCTTGGGATAAGATAGGTAGTGGCACCAAATCGTATGGTGGGATATATCTCCTTTAAGCAGGCGTCAAAATAGAGCGGCGACTGGTTACCGAATACGGTATCCTCATCAAAGCCAAGCACCTCGGAAAGCTGTGTTATATAGTCCATCACTGACCTGTGGTTTGCGATGACTCCCTTGGGCACTCCTGTGGAGCCCGAAGTAAATACTATGTATATGGGATCCGTATCTATTGCCTCATCATGTACTTTTTGCAGAAGCGCCTCGTCGGCATTCTCACTTACAGCCTCGTCATAGTGCACTGCCTCACCGGAAAAGTCAAGCTTTGCCACCTTATCCATGGTGGCATCATCACAGATGAGCACCTTAGGGTCACAGTTTTTTATGATAAGATCGATACGGGAAGCGGGCATCTCGTCATCTATGGGCACATAGAAGCATCCAGCCTTAACCGTTCCGAAAAATGCAGCTATCTGCCGGGGACTCTTTTCCATATATATAAGCACCGGTTCCTTTTTGTACTGCTTTTTTATAAGCGTCGTACCGATGCTGTCAGAAGCCCTCTGAAGCTCCATAAAACTAAGGGAGGTGCTACCGTCCGAAAAAGCCGTCTTGTCAGGCACCCTTGCCACTGTATCCCTGAGAGAATCCAAAACATTGTTGGTCATAGCTTTACCCTCTTTCCGAAATCAGATATACACCTTGCCGCTAAAAGCTTCATGGCATCAGTGATACCCTCCTTTTTATCCAGGGCCTCGCTTATGACGGAAAGCTCCGTACAGCCCAGGATCACCGTATCAGCCCCGGCCGCCCTCAGGTGATCACAGATCTCATAAAAAAGCTCATGGGGCGCAGGCCTGTTGGCCTTGACGTAATCAAATATCAGTGACATCACACCCCTTTGGTTCACCTCGTCGGGGTAGATGCAGTCTATACCGTTTTTTAAAAGGGCCTCCTTGAAAATGTCTGCCTTTACGGTACCGTCGGTAGCCATAATACCTGCCGTAGACACACCCCGGCTTTTAAGATTATCCGCCACCACCTCTATACCGTTTATTACCGGCACGGGGATATTCTTTTCCATGGTATCGTGAAAATAGTGGGCGGTAAAGCAGGGGATGGCGATCTCAGTTGCCCCGGCAGCCGCAAGTCTTTTCCCGGCAGCGATAATGGGCTTGGCCGGATCGGGACTGCTTTTATCCAAAATATATGATGTGCGGTCCGGAACATCCGGGCAGTGCTCGATGATGATGGGGATATGATCCTGATCCCTGTCCACATCCGTCATGGAAACTATCATCTTTAAAAATACCGCTGTGGTCATCGGACCCATACCGCCGATGATACCCAGTTTGTTTTCCATCTGTGCATCCTCTTTCCATTGTAAATTCTCAGCCGAAAAATATAATGCAATTTTAGAAGTTTTTTGTCAATATGCTACTTTACAAATTAGTTCCATGGTATATAATCATTTTTCAACAGGTTTACGAGAGGAAGCATTATGGGATCTAAAATGACAGAGGGAAAGCCTCTTTTTCTATTATTAAAATTTGTCACACCCATCTTTTTGGGTTTTGTTTTCCAGCAGTTCTATAACATGGTGGACTCAGTTATAGTGGGACGGTTTGTCAGCCCCCAGGCCCTTGCAGCCGTTGGCTCCACCGGCACCATCATGTTCATGATCTTAGGACTGGCCAACGGGCTTACTACCGGCTACGCTGTACTGATAAGTCAAAAATATGGTGCGGGAGATAAAAAAGGCGCCCGCCAGGCCTTTGTAAACGCCCTGCTTTTGGGTCTGGTAAGCACCGCTGTGATAACTGCTGTCTCAGTTTTGATCATGCATCCCATGCTCCACATCATGAACACCCCTGAGGATATTTATCAGGATGC
>CAMOFS010000148.1 GCA_946613735.1 uncultured Lachnospiraceae bacterium
GGGCAGGGGCTGGAAGGTGGACCTTATCAACTCCGAGGAGACAGGCATCGGCGGTATGAAGTCCGTGGACTTTACTATCTCGGGGAACGGAGCCTACTCTGTTTTAAAATACGAGTCAGGTGTGCACCGTGTACAGCGGGTGCCTGAGACAGAAAGCGGCGGACGTATCCATACCTCCACCATCACAGTTGCGGTTATGCCCGAGGCAGATGAGATGGACGAGATCGAGATCGATGAGAACGATATCAGGATCGATGTAATGCGTGCTTCAGGAAACGGTGGACAGTGCGTCAACACCACCGACTCCGCAGTACGACTCACTCACTATCCCACCGGTATAGTGATCTACTCACAGACGGAAAAGTCCCAGATCCAGAACAAGGCCAAGGCCTTTGCGCTTTTAAAAACCAAGCTCTATGACTTAGAGATACAGCGCAGGGAAAAGGAGGCTTCCGATGCCCGGCTTTCTCAGATCGGTACCGGAGACCGCTCGGAAAAGATCCGCACCTACAACTTCCCCCAGGGACGTGTCACGGATCACCGTATAGGACTTACTCTTTACAAGCTTGATAAGATAATGAACGGCGACTTGGACGAGATCATCGATGCACTTATTACCGAGGATCAGGCAAAGCGCCTTTCAAAGATGGATGAGATGTCTGCATAAGAAAATCGCTAACGCTACCGCAAATCTGGCGCCAAGTCCGCTGGGGGCGGACTTGAATATAGGAGGTATCAGAATATGGCAGAAGCTTTTATCGGTTTATATGTCATTATGGCTTTAGTGCCTGTGGCGACGCTTTTCTATTTCTTCTTCTTTTCAAAGGGAAGATACGATATGTATGCCATAATTCTGTGTATTGTTCTGGGGGTTGCCAACATTGCATATCTTTTCCTAGCGCTTTCTAAAGATCTTAATGAACTGATCCTGGCCAACAAGATCACCTATATAGGAGGACTTTTTGCTCCGTTTCTGGTCTTTTTGATCGTTTCGAAGATCTGTGGGATCACTCCGCCAAAGCTTTATACAGGGGGCCTTTTTATTGCTACCATAGTGGTTCTCTCACTAGTGTTTTCCACCGGCTACAGCCATATTTACTATGATGAGATATACCTGAAAAACTGGAATGGCATCGCGTACATAGACAAGACCTACGGGCCTGCACATGCGGTGTATATCATCCTTTTATACGGTCAGATAGCTGTCTCCATGGGGATAGTGATCTATACCCTGTTTAGAAAAAAGAGCATATCAAAAAGGACTGTGAGTATCCTGCTAGTGGCCGTGATCGCAAGCTCCATCGTGTATCTTATGGAGAGGATATTTGGCGTCGAGCTGGATCTGATGCCTTTTGTTTACAGTATATCCATAATAGTGGTGGCCATCCTGTGCAACCGCATGTATATGTATGACATGACGGGCAACGTTCTTTCCGTGTACAACAAGATGAAGCAATATGGTTATATTGCTTTCGATGCTGATCTTCGCTATATGAGTTGCAACGATCTGATGCTCGAGCTCTTTCCATTTATTTCCGGGTTTCAGGTGGATAACAGGATAGATCTTTATGCTTTGAGGGGCGATGAAGCGAAGGCGTTTTTCTACGAGAAGATCATGCTTCCCCTTATTGAGTTTTCCAAAGGAGATAAAAACGAGATGGATGCAGGGATCGTAAGATATGACGATCTGTACCTGCGCTATACCATTCGTGCTCTTTTGTCCGACAATGACAGGAGTCATACCAGGCTGGGCTATCTGGTTGAACTCATGGATGATTCCGTCAGGCAGAAGCATATCGAGCTTTTGAATGAGACCAACCGCACCTTAGAAAAGGAAAAACAAAAGGCCCTGGAGTATTCCGTGGAGGCTGAGCGGGCGAATAAGGCGAAGAGTGAGTTTTTGGCAAACATGAGCCATGAGATACGCACGCCTATCAACGCCATTATGGGTATGAATGCCATGATCCTTAGGGATACCCATGACAAAATCATAGTAAACTATGCCAGGGATCAGAAACGATCTGCGGAGATCCTTCTATCCACGATAAATGACATATTGGATTTTTCCAAGATAGAGTCAGGAAAGCTGGAGATCAAGCCTGCCGTATATGAGACAAAGAGGCTTTTTGTCGATGCGGTTACCATGATGCGGACCAGGATCGAGGAAAAGGGACTTAAGTTTTACGTGAGTGTGGATGAAAATATCCCCGCCAGACTCATTGGAGATATGGAGAGGATCCGCCAGATCTACGTGAACCTGCTGACAAATTCGGCAAAGTACACCAGTGAGGGCAGCGTGACCCTTGATGTGCGCGGCGAGACCTCAGAGGATGGTTTTAAGCTGGTTACAACCGTTGCCGATACCGGCATGGGTATCCACAAGGAGAACCTGGATAGGATATTTGATTCCTTTGAGAGGGTGGATGAGTATAAAAATCGCAGCATAGAGGGCACGGGTCTGGGACTTGCCATCACAAAGGCACTCTGCGATTCCATGGGAGGATCCATCGCCGTGGAAAGTGAGTATGGCCGGGGCACCACCTTTACCATAAGCCTTCCTCAAAAGCCGGAGGGCGATACGCTCCTTGGACAGCTCGATCTTTCTGAAAAGGATGATGATCTGGCAGCCGGAAATGATGTTTTCGATGTAAGATACCGTGGATCCATATTGGTGGTGGATGATGTTGAGGCGAACCTGAAGGTGATAGATGCATTCCTCAAGGATTCAGGGCTTTCCGTGGATATGGCATCCGGCGGACGTGAGTGCCTCAAGTGCATCGAAAAGAAAAAATACGATATCATCTTCCTTGATCATATGATGCCGGATATGGACGGTATCGAGACGTTCCAGAGGATGCGTCATACTGATCATCCCAACAACTCCACTCCGGTGGTGATGCTTACGGCGAATGCCATTTCGGGTGCCATGGAAGAGTATATGGAAATGGGCTTTGATGCCTATCTGTCAAAACCTGTGAAGCCCGGGGATCTTTTCGATATGATATCAAGGTATATCGCACCCATTTCACAGGAGCAAAAGGCCGGTGCCGCGGGGGAGCCGGATATGTCGGAGCGGAAGGCTGATGCCGTGGGGACACCGGGTATATCGGAGCAAAAGGCCGGCGCCGCGGGGGAACCGGATATACCGGAGCATATACATAAGCTTTTGGATGTAGAGACCGGACTGTCATATTGCATGGACAACACCGGGCTCTATATGGATGTTATCAGGACATATGTGAAAAAGAATTCCTTTGATACGCTTGAGGAAAAGTACGCCGAAGGCGAGTTCAAGGATTACCAGATAGCCGTGCATTCCGTAAAGTCAACCTCTAAGGGTATCGGAGCGATGGATATGTTTGAGACTGCTCTTGAAATGGAAAACGCGCTGAAAGCCGGGGACATGGATTACGTGAAGGATCACCACGAGGCACTTATGGCTGATTACAAAAAGCTTTTGGATGGGCTTAAGGATCTGAGCGCTATCTGAAGTGGAGCTTTCCATGGGATTTGCGACTCACTTGAAGTGGAGGCGGATATCGTATATAATAGCCGGGCAATGTGGTTTATTTATTTTATCACAGTCGGGAAGAATACCCAGTCCTTCTAGGGCGGGGCGGAATTGAATTTTATCATATAATATGGAGGGAAAAATGAGTTACGAGATCAGAGACATCAATTTGGCAGAGAGCGGTGAGCACAAGATCGACTGGGTCAGGAAAAACTGCTCGCTGTTAAGATCACTTGAGGAGGATTTTTCAAAGGAGCAGCCCTTTAAGGGAGTAAAGGTAGCGCTCTCCATCCACCTTGAGGCCAAGACAGCATACCTTTGCAAGGTTTTGGCAGCAGGTGGTGCAGAAATGTATGTCACCGGCTCCAATCCCCTTTCTACCCAGGATGACGTGGCAGCAGCACTGGCAAAGGCAGGACTCAACGTTTTTGCCTGGTACAATGCCACTGACGAGGAGTACGAGCACCACATCGAGACAGTGCTTAAAAACCACTGCAACATCATCATCGACGACGGCGGTGACCTGGTAAACATGCTCCATACAAAGCTTACAGACGAGCTGCAGTACGTTATCGGCGGATGTGAGGAGACCACTACAGGTATCATCAGATTAAAGGCCATGGCTGAGGCAGACAAGCTGCAGTTTCCCATGGTAATGGTCAACAATGCTGACTGCAAGCATCTATTTGACAACCGTTACGGTACAGGCCAGTCGGTTTGGGACGGCATCAACCGTACTACCAACCTTATCGTTGCAGGCAAGATCGTGGTCGTTGCAGGCTACGGCTGGTGCGGCAAGGGCGTTGCCATGAGGGCAAAGGGCATGGGTGCCAAGGTATATGTCACAGAGGTTGATCCCATCAAGGCCATTGAGGCTGTTATGGATGGCTTTACCGTTCTTCCTATGGCTGAGGCTGCCAGGATCGGTGACTTCTTTGTTACGGTTACCGGCTGCGCAGGTGTCATTACTGTTGATCATATGAAGACAATGAAAAACGGTGCCATCCTTTGCAACGCGGGACATTTTGATG
>CAMOFS010000149.1 GCA_946613735.1 uncultured Lachnospiraceae bacterium
TCTCCTCGATATTGGGAGAAAGACGGATCTCCTTGATCTCGATGATCTTCTGCTTCTTTTTGGCTTCCTTTTCCTTGCGGGACAACTCGTAACGGTACTTGCCGTAATCAATGATCTTACAAACAGGTGGTGCGGCATTGGGAGCGATCTTTACCAGATCAAGCTCAGCCTCCTGCGCCAGCTTGTAAGCATCCTTGGCTGACATAATGCCAAGCTGCTCACCGTCACTTCCGATCAGACGAACTTCCTTGTCTCTGATCTGTTCATTAATCATTAACTCGCTAATGGCTCTACCCTCCATTCAGAAAAAAAATGCGGGACAGTGTCCCACATAATCAACTACACAAACCAAAAAAGGATACGTGTAAAAGATGAGCACTAAGTCATACATCTAAATGCTTAGGCGAGAGTGGAACTCTGCTTGGTTTTTACAACTCATATAAATTAACACATCCCATCGTACTTGTCAACAGTTTTTTAAAACTTACTGTCAATAATCGTCCAAAAAGCTCTTTTTTACGCCATTTTCCTTGTAAGCTATGATCGTCGACAGATTGACGTTTTCAACACTCTTGAAAATATTGGACTCCACAAAGGGATTTTCTTCCTTGAGCCTTTCTATAAGCTTTTTTGTCTCTATCCTTTTTGACATGGTAGGTTCATCCTCCCCAACCGCTGCACAGCTTTCAGTAAAATGACAGGCGCACTGCAAAAACTTAAGCTCATTGTAGTCTCTCCAGGCACAGATGTCCTTTTCCCTGATAAGGTACATCGGCCTGATCAGCTCCATCCCATCAAAATTGGTGCTGTGCAGCTTGGGCATCATGGTCTGGATCTGCCCTCCGTAGAGCATTCCCATAAGAATGGTCTCTATCACGTCATCATAATGGTGCCCAAGGGCAATCTTGTTGCAGCCAAGCTCTTTTGCCTTGCTGTAGAGATATCCCCTGCGCATTCTCGCACATATATAGCAGGGGTTTTTGTCCATGGTATCAACAGCATCAAAAATGGTGCTCTCAAAAATGGTTATGGGCACTCCCAAAGCGGCTGCATTGCTTTCAATGAGGGCTCTGTTTTTTTCATTATAACCCGGATCCATCACGAGAAATGTAAGCTCAAAGCTAACCTTTTTGTGCTTTTGTATCTCCTGGAAGAGCTTTGCCATAAGAATGGAGTCCTTTCCACCTGAGATACATACAGCAATATGATCCCCCTCATCTATCAGCCTGTAGTTTTTGCACGCCTTGGCAAAGGGTGTAAAAAGCTGCTTATGGTATTTTTTCTGGATGCTTTTTTCTGCTTTTATCTGCTTTTCTTCCATATATCAGCCTATACTCCTGTCTTTTGCGGATAGCGTCTCATTCATGCTTCCTGTACGGTAACCCAAAATATCTAAAGTGACATAGGTAAAACCGATTTTTTTGAATTCGTCATACACATTCGTTCTGATATCATCACTCATAAACCTGGTAAAATCAGCCTCTAAAAGCTCTATCCTGGCTATATTTCCATGGATCCTGACCCTCATCTGTTGAAAGCCAAGATCTAAAAGATACTGCTCTGCCTTATCCACCATCATAAGCTTCTCTTTGGTGATCTCATCCCCATAGGGAAATCTGCTGGCAAGGCAGGCAAAAGAAGGCTTGTCCCAGGTAGGAAGGCCCAGATGATCAGACATTATCCTTATCTCATCCTTTGTAAAACCTATCTTACGCAGTGGACTTTTAATATTAAGCTCATCTATGGCCATAAGACCGGGTCTGTAATCCCCGTTATCATCGAGGTTGGAGCCCTCTGCCACAGCCTTCATCCCTTCTTTTTCTGAAAGCCTTAGGATATCTTTAAAAAGATGGAGCTTGCACAGATAACAACGGTTCTTGGGATTCATCGATATGCCTTCTATCTTAAGCTCATCTGACCTTATAACCTCCTGCTTTATGCCATGTTTTTGACAAAAAGCCTTTGCTTCCTCGAGCTCTCTTAAAGGGAAAAAGTTAGAAGTATTTGTCACAGCAAGGACCTTATCACCAAGAGCCTCCTTTGCGGCATATAGTAAAAAGGTGGAGTCAACCCCGCTTGAAAAGGCTACGGTCACGCTTTCAAGAGAGCGTAAATAGTCCTTAAGCTTTTCATACTTATCCAGCAGTCCTTCGTCTGGTTTTATTCTTTTTTCCATATCCATATCTCCTCTGAAAAAAAAGTGTACCTGTCATTAAATATCAAAAGCTATATACTTTTCTATGGTCTCCACAACCTTTGCCAGCCCTTTTTCATCCTCCTTAGTAAAACGTGACGCCACGGGGCTGTCGATATCAAGCACGCCTATTATCTTACCATTACTGTGGATAGGCAGTACGATCTCTGACATGGACGCACTGTCGCAGGCAATATGTCCCGGAAAATCATGAACATTTTCCACCCGATAGATCTTATCATCCCGTACAGCGCTCCCGCATACGCCCTTTCCCACCGGAATCTTAATACAGGCCACCTTGCCCTGAAAGGGGCCCACCACAAGCCCGTCGCCTTTCATTACATAAAAGCCCAGCCAGTTAATATCCTCCATCTCCTCATAGAGAAGAGCCGATATGTTTGACATAAAAGGAACATACCAGGGCTCGGTTTCGGCAAAGCCTTCGATGGTCTTTTGGATCAATCCGTAATCTAACATAACAACTCCTTTTTTAGCTATTCTTATTCCAAAACTCAGATATCACGCTTCCTACAGAATCAATTGTCACGGGTATCACTCCATACCACTCCGCAGGGAAGCATGCACTGTACTGCCGATTTAAAAACCTGTCATCCAAAAGGGCTATCACGCCCCTGTCATCCACCGTCCTTATTACCCGTCCCGCAGCCTGCATCACCTTGTTCATCCCGGGATTGAGGTATGCATAGGAAAAACCGTCGGCTCCATTTTTTTCAAAGTGATCTGACAGTATCTTTCTCTCGCTGCATACCTGGGGAAGCCCAGCGCCTACGATAATGGCACCAATAAGCCTGTCATTGGTCAGATCTATCCCTTCGGAAAAAGCGCCTCCCAAGACACAAAAGCCTAAAAGGCTCTCGCCTTCTTCCTCGGAAAATGCCTGTAAAAACTCATCCTTATCCGATTCTCTCATGCCACGCTCCTGGCAGATAAGCCTGCAGGACAGATCATACTGTTCAAAGGAGTTCCTTACATCCTCCATGAATCTGTAGGATGGGAAAAATGCAATGTAATTCCCTCTTTTTTGGCTGATGATCTCCTTTATGTACGAGGCATACCGCTCGTACATATCCAGGCTCCTTTGTTTGTAACGGCTGGTCACGTCCCGTGCAGCCACGATACAGCTTTGATCACGTAAAAAAGCTGTTTTGGCATAGATGGCGTAGGGATCCTTTTTTTTGCATAAAAGGCTCTTGTAATAAGAAATGGGCAAAAGTGTCGCGGAGAAAAAAACTGCGGCCACTCCACGACTCAGTCGATCCTGCAGACGTCTGGAGGGATCCACGCAGTACAAATGGAGGGCAAACTCACCTTCCGGGGTCTTTTCCCCATAGACCTCATAACCGTAATCCATGCCATCGGTAAGATTTAAAAAGTTTTTGATCTTATAATAAAACTCCCGAAGCTTTGTAAGGTCTTCTCTTTCTGTGCGCTTTGAGCTCCTAAGCTTATCAAAATACCTGTCCATGGAAACCGAAAGGGAGCTTAGGGCAAAAATAAGACTGTCGATATCATCATAGATCCTGTAGCCGTCATTAGATCCGCCTTCAAGCTCTTTTTTTAGCTCTAGCATTATCTTATTACATTTGTTAAGCCCCTTTAATACTGCTGTCTTGTACAGCTTAAGGTTCTTTTTGATACTTAAAAAATCCTCTTTGATAAGAGTCTCGGAATACATTTCCCTGCCACGGTCAACCAGGTTATGGGCCTCATCTATAAGGAAGATCCCGTCAGGACGCATCCCCTCGGCAAAAAACCTCTTAAGATAAACATTAGGGTCAAAAACGTAGTTGTAGTCGCAGATGATGTTGTCGCACCAGGAGGATATGTCCAGATTGAGTTCAAAGGGACAGACTCTGCGTTCCTCGGCTATCTGTGAGATAAGTCCGGCATCAAAGAGGTCATGATCCATAAGGGCATCATAGACGGCATCATTTATTCGGTCAAAATGGCCCTTTGCATAGGGACAGGACTCCGGATCGCAATGCCGCTCATCCAGGGGACAAAGCTTGTCCTTTGCGGTGATGATAACTGTCTTGGCCCGGTAGCCCTGCTCATAAAGCAGGCTGATGGTATCCTTTGCCACCGTGCGTGTAATGGTCTTTGCGGTAAGATAGAATATCCTCTCCGCCAAATTCTCCCCTATGGCTTTTATGGCGGGGAAAATCGTGGAAATAGTCTTCCCCGTACCTGTAGGCGCCTGGACATATAAACGCTTGTTTTC
>CAMOFS010000150.1 GCA_946613735.1 uncultured Lachnospiraceae bacterium
TTGTTCCCGTGATATCTCTGATTATCCCTGTATCTAATTCCGGCGATACCTTGGAGGAATGTCTTGGATCAATAGATGAAAGCGACTACCCCAATGATGCCATGAGGATATTTCTCGTAAACAATGAGGGTAATGACAACAGTTTTGAGGTGTTCTGTAAATGTCAGGAAAAGTATCCCGGACTTGAGATGCAGTGGATGAATGCAAAGCAGGGCAAATCAAAGGCACTGAATCTGGCACTTTTCAACAGTGAGGGCAAATACATAATCCATATCGACAGTGACGGACTCTTAGAACCACATGCTATCTCCAATATGGTTAAAAAGTTTGAAGCAAACGAGTCCATGGAATGTGTGACGGGAGCCATCCTTACGGATCCCAAGCAGATCGAAGCCTACAAAAGGGGCTTTCCCAGACTTTTCAGAAAGATGGAATTCATGGAATACGCACAGGCCTTTTTGGCCGGAAGGAACTATGCTGCCGAGCTTAATTCCATGTACACCCTGTCCGGAGCCTTCAGTGCTTTCAGAAAGGACGCAATACTTGGCTCACAGCTGTACAGTTCCGACACCGTAGCGGAGGATACCCAGATCACCTTTCAGATGAAGTACCTTCGGGGAATGAAGGTGGGGATCAGTGAGGACTCCATATTTTTTGTGGACCCCATCGAGAGTGTCAATAAGCTATATACCCAGAGGCAGCGGTGGCAGAGGGGCAGTCTGGAGGTTTCGACCCTTTTTTTCAGGGACGATATGAGAAACTACCAGTTTTTTACGGATGAAAATGTCAGGACGCTGATTTATGACCATACCTTTGCCTTTCCCAGATTGATATGGTATCTGGCTCTTATATGCCTTTTGGCAATGAATTATGCGCCGAGGGTGATCATCTATGCCACACTGTTTATATTTTTCATGTACATACTGGTGGGATTCTTTTACTTTTTTTCCACGGTGGGATTTTTAAAACCCTTTCCCGAACTTCGGGATTATTATAAGAAACAGTGGTATATTGTGCCCTTGCTTCCTTTTTTTAATCTTGTGATTTTCTTTATCAGATTTGCGGGAGTTATAAACAGTATAGATACAAAAAGCACCTGGAAGACAAGGGATCTGACGGAGGAGAGGGAGGCCTTTGCAGAGGTGGTCTTAAGGGAATTTGATCCCATTATAAAGAGGTTTAAAAGGATAAAGAACTACATAAACGGGGTGGATGATGAAACAGCGTAAGACATTTGTTACCACTATAGGAATAGCTGTGGTCATGGTGGTATTGACCTTGATCGGATACTATTATCTGAACCAGTTCAGAAATGGGATATTGCAGGTGTACGCAAGGCAGCAGGACGCCTTTGTGAAGCTGGTGCTTGATCAGATCAATCTGCATAAAAGTGAGGGAGACAAGGAAGTTATTACGGATATCATTGCCACCCTCGACTCCTCCAACAGCAGATACTGGACACTGTCAGAGGACAACAGCATCCTTTTTATAAAAAACATTCAGGAGACAAACCGCTACAAGGGGTTTACTCCCAAAACCTATTTTTCCACCGAAGAGGGAATGAGCTTTCTGGACGATTTGAAACTGAATCACGTCAGCCATACTATATTTGAAATTGATGGCCAGGTGTATGTGATATCCGGCACTTTGTTTAACTTTGGCGGACATGAATACAACCTGGCACTTATGACAGACAGGGATGTGATCCTGGAGGAGAACACCTTTCTGGCAGCAGATATCATGATAAGGGTAGTGATTTTCGGACTGCTGCTTTTGGGGCTTTTTGCCTTCCTTGGCATGACCTATGTTATCATAGGACTTGAAAATGAAATAGACCAAAAGGATGCCCAACTTAGTGAAGAAAAGAAAACGGTGGCCAAACTCAATCACAGGATCACCAGACATGATATGTTCCATCCCAGGTGGAATCTCTATCAGGAATCTGTTTTCGACACCTTTATAGATGGTTTTGACAAAAGGGGAATTACGGATTACAGGATATGTTTTCTGAAATTCAAAACCGAGGAAAAACGGAATGCCTTTTTAGAGGATGCCTGTGTATATCTGGACAGAAAGGTTCTCAGGTTTCAGATGGATGCCGAGCCCCTTGTGATCTTTTTGCTGTTTATCAATTACGACAGAGATGAGGTCCGGCTGGCTTTCAGCCATTTTTATCTTTCGGATGATGAGATCATAACAAACAGTTTGGCTCACACTAGGGAAGAGGCAATGAAACTATACAGACAGGGCTGCGCCATGGCGGAGGGTGAAAAATGAAGGTGATGATAAGCCGTGAGTATAAATTCAAATTTTATCTCAACATAAGTCACTATATCACAGTGAATGGGACAGATGGCCAGGTACATCCACACACCTGGGAGTTTACGGTGCATATCAAAAAGATGACCACGGAGTTTTTACAGTTCAATGTATTTGAAAAGGCCATTGAGGAATACCTGTCAAAATATCAAAACTCCCTAATCAATGCCATGGAGCCCTTTAACCGCATCGTACCGACCCTCGAGCATGTGACGGAGTATTTTGGTGACCAGTTTTCTGCCATAATACACGACATAGGCGGTGAGCTTTTGTGGATAGAAAGCTCCGAGACACCCACAAGAAGCTATCTCATAGACTATGAGGAGGACGAGGGGATAAAAAAGGAAATGGACTTTAAGAAAAATGACGTGGTACTCCATGTGGTGGATTCGGTTATAAACGACATACTTGGGAGCCCCTCTCCTGGAGGCGACAGGTGAAGAAGCGAATTTGGATAATTGCATACATAGCGTTGTATATTCTGGTGTCACTGGGTGTGATATTTGCCTTGCATTTGGCTGATACCGTACCCCCCGGAGACGATACCATGTATCATATATACAGGGGAGAGCTTTTGGTGGATGCCATCAAAAACGGGAATTATTATCCACTGTATGACAGCAGACTCTACAACGGTGTACAGATTTTCAGGTATTTTGCTCCCGCATCGGCTTATCTGATCGCAGCGTGTCAGATTGTGGGAGAATATATTTTGTCTGCAGAGCCTTATGTGGGCTACAGGCTGTACGTGGGACTGATATATTTCCTGGGAGCCTGCGGCTTTTTGTATTCCGGGGTAAAGCTAAAAAGAATCGGCCTTGGTGGCTTCTTGGGACTTATATGGTTTTTCTCCCCCGGCTATATGATAAACTTTTTCGGAGCCGGCAACATGGCTATGGGGTTTTGCCTGGCTGTGCTGCCATACCTGTTTGTATCCGTGTTTTTGCTGACCGAAGAAAGGGATATCAGGCAGCTGAAATGGGTAGTGATCTTCTCTGCGCTGACCACATTGGGGCATCTGGACTTTTTTGGAATGATGGCTCTGGGGCTTTTATTTTATCTGTTGATATACAAATTCATTAATTTTAGAGAAGTGAAGATTTTGCCTTCAGTTCTTGCGGTAGTGTTGGGACCTGCTGTTGTCGGGATATGGACAGTGCCGGCTGCCATCGGAGGCATCACATCATCCTCATCCACAAATATACTTTCTCCGGCCTATTTTCAAAATCTGCTAACCACCTTAAACCCCTTTGAAAGGGTTTTAGCCGGGGGACGTGTACAGTATTTTTCGCTGGTGCTGTTTTTGCTTTCCGTACTTGGGATACTTTTTTCCATGAGACGTGAAAGAGCAGCATTTGTGAGTGGATTTTTACTGGTAGTGTTTACCTCTGAATTCATGTATCAGGTATTTTTGGTCATCCCCGGGGGGCGGTATATGTGGATGATAAGGTTTTTGTCCATTGCCACTGCCATCGTCTTTTTTGGGTTTTTGTACTGGCGTACCCTAAGAAGGTGGATAGTGGTGGTTATCTGTGTGTTGCTTGTGGCAGATGTGATACCGGAAGTGCCCCTTATGATCTATGATTCGGGATATACGAATTCCGGCAGGGAAATGGAAGCTTTCGCTGGGGACAGTCTTTTGGATGAAGCCCGTTTGGTAACAAAACAGAGGGTGGCAGTGCTGGATAAGGGGGCACTTGCTGCAGATGCACCTTACTTCCTCGGGAATGATGGGGGAGTGGCGCAGACCTTTGGAGCGGGAATTGAGGCGGCATATACCAGACGTAACATAACTTATCTGAACGAAGCCCTGGATCAAGGAGAATATGGATATCTTTTTGACCGGTGTCTCAATCTGGGAAACGATACGGTGCTGATAAAAAAGGATCTATTAAAAAACGGGCAGTCAGATATGGAACCCTTGGGAAAGGCAGCCGCCCTTTTGGGGTATAAAAAAATAAAAGAAAATGACGGCTTCGTGCTGTATCATCTGGATACGGAGGTACCCTTTGGCGTCATGACAGACTATGAAGCTTTGGGAATAGGCACATGGGCAGGAGGAATGGAGGGGGATTTCCCCAGGATGACCGCGGGGG
>CAMOFS010000151.1 GCA_946613735.1 uncultured Lachnospiraceae bacterium
AAAGCGAAGATTTTTTGGGATAAGGAGCAATGACGAAGCACAAGTGAGCGGTGAGTTTGCGAGGCGCGAACAAAAGCGGAGTCCATTGCGACGTGGAGAAGTACCCAAGCTGGCCGAAGGGGCTCCCCTGGAAAGGGAGTAGGTCGTTAATAGCGGCGCGAGGGTTCAAATCCCTCCTTCTCCGTTAAAGAACAGACTGCGAAAGCGGTCTGTTTTTTTATGAAGAGGGAGGGATTGCCCGAGCGGTCTGTTTTTCTATAGCTCCCCTTTTAAGATCAGATTTTCCACAAATAGCGCAGCTACGGAGCAAAGCGCCAAAACCGGCCATTCATCCTCCTCCCTGAAGGGTACGAAAAGTCCCTGCCTGTTGAGGGCATTGATAAGCTGCAGCACCCCGGTCACCCTGCCTCCGGCAACTATCATGGGTACCACCAGCATGGAGCCGGTATGGTAGTTATTCATCCTGTCGTAAGCCCTTGCACCGGAAAAGTCAAACTTACTTTCCTTATATACATCAGGGATGTTCATCCTCTGTCTGGTCATGGCCACAAAAGAGCACACATATTTCCTGTTCATGGGAACTGGCGGCACGTAGTTTGCCCCGGTGTTTTTGGAAAGGTCCACCCTCTGTGATCTGGTGACCACCTTTCTGAAGTTGAGCTGCTCACCCGAGGCATCCATGGTATATATGGTTCCCGCATCACAGTTGGTGATGGCTATCGCTTCTTTTAGAATAAGGTCAAAAAGCTTCTCCTGATCCACCTGCTGCGACAAAAGGATCGCCAGGTTGATAAATCTGTTCGCATCATAACTGCTCGCCATAATCTCCCCCAAAATAACCAATAAGTTAAGTCATCCCTGTCATCATTATATCACTTCACACTATAAATGGATTGTAAAATCTGTTGCCGTCCCTGTAGGTTATAAAAAGCGCGACCACCGCAAAGGCAATAACACCCGCTATTGCTGCGGCATCCCCGGCCATAAGCTTTCGTCTGGAGTACCAGGTGCGGCTTTTATTTTTACCAAAGCCACGAAGCTCCATGGCATTGCTGACCACATCTATTCGCTCCATAGTGGAAAAAAGCAGCGGAAAGATGATGCTTGCCGTGCGTTTTATCCTCTCAAGAAGCGGAGCCTTTTTTCCCATCTCTATACCCCGGGCAGCCTGTGCATTTCTGATGCGCCTGAACTCATCCTGGATATCAGGGATGTAGCGCAGGGCTATGGCCACGGAATATGAAATGCTGTAGGGTACTCCCACCCCGTTAATGGACGCAGCCAGCTCACTGGGATCGGTGGTAACCAAAAATATGAATATGGAAGGTATGACGGTAAAGTACTTTATCATCACATTGAATTCGTAAAAAAGCTGCTCAGACGTCAGCGTGTAATTGCCGAAAAGATGGATCAGGTCGTGTCTGGTGCCGTAGATATCACACCCCTGGTAGGGAGCAAACAAAAAAATGCAGATGAGATTGACCGTCATAAAAAACATGACCGCCGAAAAAATGGAACTGACCTGTCTCCACTGTGTCCTGGAGATCACATAGATCACCGCACCGAAGACGAGCATCACAAGAAGCACCCTTGTGTCAAAGGTCATGGCCGAAACCCCGCACCATACTATAAAGAAAAACAGCTTGGTAAAACCGCTTAGCCTGTGAATGACCGTATCCTTTTTTTCATACGATATAAGCCTGTTCATTTTTTCTCTCCGTTAATAAATGCGTCCACAAAGGCTTCCGGTGGTGCGATACCGCAGCCTGTGGCCAGGTCATACAGGGAGGTGCGCTTGAGGTACGCCCTGTCTGTGATATCCTGATCAGTAAGCACCCTTGCAGGAGTGTCATCCATCAAAAGCCTTCCATCGGAAAGCACTATGGTATGGTCCGTGTATTCCAGCATAAGATGCATGTCATGGGTGATCATGATAAGTGTAAGCCCAAGCTCGTCACGTAAGGACTTTATGAACTCCATGATCTCAGTATAATGTGAATAGTCCTGTCCGGCAGTCGGCTCGTCCAGTATGATGATCTCAGGTCTCATCACCAGGATGCTGGCTATGCTGACACGCTTTTTCTGGCCAAAGGAAAGGGCGCTTACGGGCCAGTTCCGATAAGGGTAGAGCCCGCATATCCTAAGGGTGTCCTCCACCCTGCTTTGAATCTCGTCCTGCGGCACTCCCCGCACCGCCAGTCCCAGGCCCACCTCCTCGGAGATCATGGGCTTTGAGATCATCTGATTGGGAGACTGCATCACATATCCTATCCGCTCTCCCCTCTCTTTTATGGAAAGAGGAGCTATGTCCTCACCCTTTAAGAGGATGCGTCCGGAATCCGGCTTTAAAAAACCACAGATCAGGGACGCCAGGGTGGACTTGCCTGCACCGTTTTTGCCCACAATGGAAACGATCTCCCCCTGCTTTACCGAAAAGCCGATATCGGATAAGACCTGCCTGCTGCTGTCATAGCCAAAGGAAAGGCCCTGTACGGACAAGGCCTCCGCCTCCCCGGGCACATGCACAGGTCTTTTTACCTGGGAATACCACTGCTTTATCACAGGTTCAAATTTTTTAAAATCCATTTTGGATCCATCCGAGGGATGGTCATCAGAAGACACAGAAGCTCCGGCCAGCCTAAGTGCAGAAAGATACAGGGGCTCGCGGATGCCGTGCTGTACCAAAAGATCTGTAGCCAAAAGATCATCGGGCTTTTCATCCGCTACTATCCGTCCCTCCTCTAAAAGGATGATGCGGTCCACAGGCCTGTGCAGCACATCTTCGAGCCTGTGCTCCACAATGAGCACCGTCACATTCTCAGTCTTCATGATATCGTCTATAAGCTCAATGGTATGCTTACCCGTGGCGGGATCCAGATTGGCCAGAGGCTCATCAAAAAGAAGTATCTTTACGTCGTCCACCATGACGCCGCCCAGAGACACCCTCTGCTTTTGTCCCCCCGATAAGGCACCGGGTGCATGTGACAGGAAATCATCCATGAAGACCTTTTTGGCAGTGGCCAAAACTCTCTCCTTCATCTCATCCTGCTTTACCCCGTCATTTTCAAGGGCAAAGGCTATATCCTCCGCTACAGTCAGGCCGATAAACTGACCGTCGGTATCCTGGAGGACCGTGCCCACTTTTTTGGACATACCAAAAACACCTAAAGCAGACGGGTCATCCCCGTCCACCTTAAGTGTCCCTGTTATCTCACCGCCCCACGCACATGGATTAAGAGCATTGATGCAATGTGCCAGGGTGGATTTACCGGAGCCGGACTTGCCGGCTATGAGCACCTTTTCGCCGGGATATATCCTGAGATTGATATCATAAAGCGTAGGCTCTTTTTGCGACCGGTATTTGAATGTGAAATCCTTGAATTCTATGATAGGATCCATCAGTCTTCCTTCTCAAGTCCCTCAGATTTTCCGGCTATCTTGGAATATCCGACAAGCAAAAGTGTGCCGAGGATACCGATAACGATGATATTGCCTAAAAATGCCAGAGCGCCCTGTGCGAATACCTTGTTGGCAGGCTCTGCGTAAACAACGATGTCAAGGACGGGTGCCAAAAGGATCCATGCAAGAGCATTGGCAACAACCTGTGCCACATTGAAAAGAACTATGGTCTTGGCTGAAGCAAAGCCGCCCTCACGAACCTGATACTTTTTGTAAAACAGGCCGATCACAAGGCCAACCACTGCCTCGGGGAATACCCAGCTCCACCAGACTGAGCCATAAAAAAGTGCATCACCCAGAGCATGTCCCAAAAGGCCAATCACCGCGCCTACTACAGGCCCGAATACGGCGGCTAAAAATGCCATGATCGCCATCCTGGGCTGAAGAGCCGTGTTGGGGACCACTACCAGGGGAATCTGGATGTTGGTAAGCACCACAAAAAGTGCTGTGCCGATTCCCATTGCCACTACTTCCTTGATACCAAATTTTTTGTTCATTTTACTCCCTCCCTGAACTATTCCATTTCATCCGTACCATTAGTTATTTGGGGTCTGGGCGAGGATGCCTGCTTCCTAAATATAAGAGATTCTTCGCTTCGCTCAGAATGACATAAAAAACTTAGAATGACATAATGTACGGATTAACATGGATATAATACATTTTCATGAGCATAAAATCAAGCCTGTAAGCTATACCTAATCCCATTGATTTCGTCAAGAATTATGATAGAATTGGTATATAATTATATTCCAGTTTTATCGACTAAGGATATAATACATGGATTTTAATTTTTGCTCCTTAACAGCAAAAAAATGGCAATTAAGGAGCGAAAATAAAACCGAACATCCTTGGCGAGCATTATAATTACCTCAAATGTATAAATAGAAAAAATTCTGTTTCCCGATTCGTCAGACTGCAGGG
>CAMOFS010000152.1 GCA_946613735.1 uncultured Lachnospiraceae bacterium
AAAGTACACCCCGGCAGGTAAGGTGTGGCTGAGACTTTCCGGCACACGTAAAAATGATAAAAAAGAGATCCTGCATTTTGAGGTGGAGGATACCGGTATAGGTATCAAGGCGGATGACCTGCCCCATCTTTTTGATGCTTACCAGAGATTTGATGACATCAAAAACAGGCATATCGAGGGAACCGGCCTGGGACTGGGCATAGCAAAGCATCTTCTTGAGCTTATGCATAGTGAGCTTAGGGTGGACAGTACCTATGGGCAGGGCACCAGGTTCTGGTTTGACTTAGAGCAGGAGATCATAGACGAGACCCCGGTAGGTGATTTCAATGAGCGCATGAAGGAGCTCAATGCTTCCGGCGGGATACTTACACTAAAAAATAAGGCTTTTATCGCTCCCGATGCCAAAGCACTGGTGGTGGATGACAACGGTATGAACAGGCGGGTGTTCAAAAGCCTTCTCAAGCATACCAAGGTTCAGATCTCCGAAGCTTCCGGCGGTCTGGAGGCTGTGGAGCTTGCAAAAAGAGAAAAATTTGATATTATCTTTATGGATCACATGATGCCCGAGGTGGATGGTATCCAGGCTCTTCATATGATACGTGAAAGAGCCGATAGTCTTAATAAGGAGACTCCTATAGTGGTGCTCACGGCCAACGCTGTCACCGGCGCCAAGGAGATGTACTTGGAGGAGGGCTTTAATGGCTTTTTGTCAAAGCCCGTGGCCGGTGAGAAGCTGGAAAAGACCATCAGGCATATCCTGCCGGATGAGATGATGAAGCCTGCACCCGCAGAGGACAGGAAGCCCGGCGTGGTGGCAGAGCCTGGAGCTGAGCTGCCAGACGATCTGCCGGATGTGGAGGGACTGGACTGGAGCTTTGCATGGCTGCATCTGCCCGAGAGGCAGCTTTTAGAGGATACGGTCAGGGAGTTTTTCGAGCTCATCCCTGTTCATGCCGACAAGCTGGACAATATGTACGCCGAGATACTGACAGTCAGGGACGCATTGGAAAATGGCGCGCCTGTACCTCCGGAGGAGCCCGTCGTGGATATCGGGGATCTTCCGGATACTCTGCCGGATCCCGAGGATCAGGTTTTTGACGCCTATCGCATCCAGGTGCATGGCATGAAGTCAGCCGCCGCCACCATAGGTATAGTGCCTCTGGCAGGTATGGCCAAGATGCTGGAGTATGCCGCCAGGGATCACGATATGTCCATCATTGATCGCCTGCACAACATCTTTATAGATGAGTGGCGCAAATACAGGGAGAAGATGACCGGAGTCTTTGGCGCAGGGCTGGAGGATGATTCCGATAAGGAGGATGCCAAGCCGGGAGCACTCATGGGTTATGCCATGATGCTTCGTACAGCCATGGAAAATATGGATGTGGACCAGGCCGACGAGATCGTGGCCAGGATGAAGCATCTTAGGTTCAATGAGGAGATAGATTCTAAAGTCCCGCTTTTGGCAGCAGCAGTGACTGACCTGGATGAGGATGAGGTTGACCGGATACTTACGGAGATGGAGGGCTACGATAAATGAACATGATTCTTATTTGCGGAAGCGGACCATCGGTCGACGAGATGAGTAATTTTTTGCGCAACACTGAAAAATTTGTGGTGCAGCTTTTTACCCATGGGCTGGATATGGCTGAGGGCGTGGTCTCAGCTATGCATCCCAACCTTCTGATAGTCAACATTGCCAACATGATGGACAGCTCTTATAATGTGCTTTCCAGGATCCTTTCCGAGGAACCTGCGCTCAAAATCCTTGCCATGGGGAGCGCAAATGAATACAATAGCTTTAAAGAAAAATTCCGCCCCGGACCGGAAGGGGGTGTTCCCGGCCAGCTGCCGACACCCTTCCAGAAAAAAGAGGGGCTGGCTATCATATGCAGAGCCATGGGAGTTCCTTTTGCGGATGTGAAGGATGTACTGGGAGCGGATAACCCCGGTGCAGCTATGAATATGGCTATGGGCGGTATGGATATGTCAGCCATGGGGATGCCCATGGGTGGTATGGATATGTCGGCTATGGGGATGCCTATGGGAGGTATGAATGCCATGGGAGGTATGAGTCCCATGGGTGGAATGAACCCTGTGGGCGGTATGGCAGCAGGAGGCCCCGATCTTTCAGGCCTTAACCTAAGCGGCCTGGGTATGCCCGGTATGGGATCAGCGGGAGTCAGTCAGCAGCCTTCAGGTAATGCCAAGCCGACCATCCTCGTGGTGGACGACAATGCCATGACCCTGCGGAGCATGAAGGGACTTTTAGAGGATGACTACAATGTTATGATCGCCAACTCCGGAGCCAAGGCTTTCAAGATGATGGAGCGGGGCATTCCTAATCTCATCCTTTTGGACTATGAGATGCCGGAGATGGATGGCCGCCAGGTGATGCAGTCACTCAAGGCTGATCCCATGCTCTTTAATATACCGGTCATCTTTTTGACCGGTGTCAATGACAGGGAGCACATATCTGCTGCTTTGGCCATGCGTCCGGCGGGATATCTTCTTAAGCCCGTTGCCAAGGCGAAGCTTTTGGCAACCATCGAGTCTACGCTGGATGCGGAGAAAAAAAAGCCCTCCCAGGGGATGGGCTCAGGTGATTCCGGTGAGGTGCCATTTATCTGATAAGCCCATGTCATCCTGAGCGCAGCGGGATCACACAGAGATTCTTCGTCACTGCGTTCCTCAGAATGACATAGCTTACGTCATCCTGAGCGCAGCGGGATTACGCTGTCATCCTGAGCGCAGCGAAGGATCTTAATTTGAGGAAAAACAATTGTTTATTGAAAAGATTTACGAAGTGGAAGGCCACAGTCTGTCGCTTTCATGCCTGGATCTGGTATCCGGACATACCATGGATTTTGATGCCACGGTAAGCAACGATATGGTCACCAGAAATAAGATAGGAGATTTTCTCGCCCAGAAGGGTATTTATCATTTTATCATTGTAGATAATGTCGTATATGATAAAAAACGGGTTGATTTCGGATCCGAGAAGGTGGATAATACGCTTTTTATGACCCAGCCCAATGGTAAGGTTTATCGCTGGGGCAAGGTGGGTGTTTCTTTTATCCGTATCGGAGAGAATAACCTTGTTACCTGTATTTTGTCCAATTCCGATGCCAAGCCCTATAACAGGAGAGAGGCTTTTCGCATTCCCGTGGACCAGTATGGAACCGTGCTGTGGTCCGGAGAAGAGGCCCCTGAGAGATGCATGGTTTTAAATATCAGCCACAGCGGGATAGGGATACTGATGGAGGAGACCAAGGTCTCTCTGGGGATAGGTTATCCTGCTGAGATCTCCTGGTCGGAGAATGGCTTTTCGGAGGGTGCGAACCAGCAGGTTTCCAATGTTTACAGGGTACAGGGAGAGTTGGTGCGCGTCCAGCCCAAGCTGGGAGGAAAATTTGTGGTGGGCTTTAGGATGAAAAATGAGCCACAGGCTGTCCACGACATGATACAAAAGGTGCAGACGAGCCGTGGCATAGTACAGGAGGCATCGGTCTCCACCACCAAGAAGGGTGTGGAACGGGCAGAGAACTGGGAGACCGCCAAGGAGCTCCAGGGCATCAAGGATTAAGTTACAATGACAGATAAGAGTATAGCATTTTCCCACCTGGGGATATTTTTAAAAGAGGTGGGAAAGAACATCAATTTATTCGGACTGGATGTGGCATATTATGGGATCATCATTTCCACCGGTATGGTATTGGCCGGTGCTTTTGTCCTCTATGACGGAGTGAGGAAAAAGCAAAAACAGGATGATTACCTGGATGTGCTGATCTGGGGTCTCATCGTGGGGATAATAGGGGCGAGAGCCTACTATGTGATCTTTTCCTGGGATGATTACAAGGACAACCTTATGTCCATACTGGCCTTCCGCCAGGGCGGCCTGGCTATTTACGGTGGCATCCTGGGCGGCATCATAGGAGCTATCATCACCTGCAGGGTGAAAAAGCTTAAGTTTTTTGATGTGGCAGACTCGGTGTGCATGGGACTTCTTATTGGACAGGCCATCGGGCGCTGGGGCAACTTTTTTAACAGGGAGGCCTTTGGTGGTTATTCTGACGGGCTTTTGTCCATGCAGATACCGGTGGATGCGGTAAGATCTGCGGATGACATCACCTCCGAGATGATGGCACATTTGGTAGAGTTTGACGGAGTACAGTTTATCAGTGTACATCCCACCTTTTTATATGAGTCCATGTGGAATATTGGAGTGTTTTTACTTCTTTTCTTTTGGCGCCGCCGAAGGCATTTTTTCGGAGAGATCTGGTTTTTGTACTTAGCGCTTTACGGCGTGGGACGGTTCTGGATCGAAAGTCTCCGTACCGATTCGCTCCGTACGGCATTTCTGGGACTTAGGG
>CAMOFS010000153.1 GCA_946613735.1 uncultured Lachnospiraceae bacterium
GGGTAGATGCCTTCCCTATAGATGTGTGGGTGAAAAGGATCCTTGAAAACGAATATAAGGACGGCTATCCCATGGAGGATTACCGCCCTTATAATGGTATCTACCAGCAATATATGTTTGCCTACTATCGAAGCACCGGCGGAGCCTCATAAGCCCCGCCCTGCCGTTTCGATTACCGCGCATATTCAGCGTTGTCCGCACCTTGATATGTGGCATAAAACTCCGGCTCTTCCTACGTCTCCGTCAGATTGTTCATCCAGGTGTTCTTTTTTACCAGGATAAGTCCAAATATGGCCTTGCTGATCTCGGACAGATTTACCAGTGCAAATATGGCCACCGCATATAATGCGGTATAACGGCTTAGGAAAAACGCCAGCGGAACAGAGACCACCCACACAAACATACTGTCAAAGATAAAGGTTATAATCGTCTTTCCTCCGGAACGGAGGGTAAAGTAGGTGGTATGAAGCAACGCAATCTGGGGCGTAAAGATAGCCTGTACCAAAAGGAACTGTTTTGCCAGTGTTTTTACCATATCCGAAGTGTTGTAAACCTGAGGGAAGGTGAATGCCAGGATCACCAGGAGTATGGAGGACAAGCATCCCAAAAATACGCCAAAGGCTATGATCTTTGTATCGGTTTCCTTGGCTTCCTTCATTTTTCCTGCACCTAAAAGCTGTCCCACGATGATGGCCACTGCATCACCCATGGAGAAAAATGTGATATTTACCACATTGCTTATGGTATTGGAAATGTTCATCCCCGCAACAACCTCAAGTCCCCTTATGGAGTAGCACTGGGTCAAAACCGCCATACCAAAGCTCCAAAGAGTCTCGTTCAAAAGAAGGGGCATTCCCTTTTTTGTGATATCTCCCATCAAACTGTTGGGAATAAAAAGCGTACGATAGAGTCCCTTCATATAGTGGAGGATCTCCGTATGTGTGTGGCTGTAGATCACTACCACCAAAGCTTCCACATAACGGGCAACAACGGTTGCAACGGCAGCACCTGCCACCCCCATTACCGGAAAGGGTCCGAGTCCGAAGATCAGCACTGCATCCAGCACGAGATTGGTAAGTACGGCTGCGATGCCTGCAACCATGGGCAGGGTGGTCTTGCCGCAGTCGCGCATTGTCCCGGCATAGACCTGTGTCAATGCAAAACCCGGAAGTCCAAAAAGGCAGATACCCATATATAAAAGCCCATATCTCAACGTCGCATCAACATCACCCACACTTGTGTCACTGTTGAGGTATAGCATGATAAGCTGCCTGCCAAAAAGGATGAATATCGTTATGGCGGCAACTACTAAAATTGCGCCCATCCACACCTTGTACCGGAAAGTATTGCGTACTCCTTCGTCATCACCGCGTCCGTAAAACTGCGCAGTAAAGATACCTGCCCCTGCCAGACCTCCGAAGATGGCCAGATAGTATACAAAAAAGAGCTGGTTACAAATGGCCACGCCGGTCATCTGCTCGGTACCGACACGTCCGACCATGATATTGTCCAAAAGGCTCACAAAGTTTGTGATCGCACTTTGCAGCATGATGGGGACGGATATACCCAGCAGCCTGCTGTAAAATTTTTTATCTCCTATAAATTTAGCTCTAAATTCATTCATATCAGTTTTTCCAATTCCGAAACGGAAAAATCATAGGTCTTGTTGCAAAACTGGCAACGCACCTCTACGGGCTTGCCTTCGTCTATCATCTCCTGTATGTCACTTTTAGGCAGGGAGATCAAAGACTTTTCGATCTTCTCCTTGCTGCAGTCACAGTAAAACTCCACCGGGGAGTCCTCTAAAAACTTTATGTCAAAGCCTCTCAACACCTCCCCCAGCATATCCTCCGGAGTCAGCCCGTCACTAAGCATCTTTGTCACTGATGAGATGCTTTTTACGTTTTCCTCCAGGGCAGTAATGGTTTCATCCGAAGCATTTGGCAAAAGCTGTACTATAAAGCCTCCAGCGCAGGACACCGTGCAGTCAGTATCAACCAGCACTCCCAGTCCCACAGCCGACGGGATCTGCTCGCTCTGTGCAAAATAATAGGTCAGATCCTCGGCGATCTCTCCGGTTACCAGATCGACGGTACCTACATAAGGTTCCGGTGCGCCGGTGTCACGCATTACGCGTAAAAAGCCATGACCCAATGCGGCTCCCACATCAAGCTTTCCGGGATACTTTGGTGCCACATCCACATCGGGAACCAATGGAAACCCCTTCACCCGGCCGTTATTATCACCGGTGACTGTGATGCCCTGCATGGGGCCGTCACCCCTGACCTGCAGGGTGATAAGATCTCTGTCATCCTGCATCATCATCCCCATCATGGCAACTCCCATAAGCATCCTGCCTAAAGCCGCCGTTACCACCGGCGCGGTATCGTGGTCAGCCCTGGCCTCCTCTACGGTATCTCTCGCAGTTATGGCGTAGGCTCTTATCTCATCATGCGCCGCCATGGCATGTATCATATAGTCATTTGACATAATAAACCTCTTTTCAATGTCTTATCTCTTTTTCTATCCCCGTGCCCTCGTCTATCTTTCTCACCTTGCGATCGTAGGTATAGACGCCGTTTATCTCATCCTCGATATCAGTCCACTGGGTGTAAACCGTTGCGCACAATCCCTGGGGAATCAGGTGGCGCAGTCTGTCGGAAAGCTTACCATAGGTTTCATTTAGCTCTTCCTTTGTCTTTGAAGCAGAGCCGTAGCCGTATACTCCCTCCTGCATGGTGTGGCCTTCTATGCGTAGTACTTTCCCTCCAAACTCGGAAAGCACCCCGGCACGTCTGTGCTCAGGAAGAACTATGAGCTTGAAAAAGTAGTTGTGGATACTGGAAAAATCTCCGCCCCTCTGGTCAAACCATCCGCTGGCCTGATCGATGAGGCGCGAGGGATCCGCACGTCTGGCTAGCTCCGTCATCTCATTGGTATGGAACTGACCCCAGCCCTCATTGAATATCACCCAGGTACAGATGGAAGGGTGGTTTTTCAATTGCTTTATGGTAAGGAGCATCTCCCTCTCAAACTCCCGTCTGCCCTCCATATCCATCCGGGACAAAAGGTGGTAAAACCTGTCGCTGACTCTGATATGCATCAGGGACAGGGGAGTGGCCAGATAGGTCACAAACCACTGATGCAGCGGACCGCCGCCGTTTACCATATCCTGCCACACTATGATCCCAAGCCTGTCGCAATGATAATACCAGCGCTCCGGTTCAATCTTTATGTGCTTTCGCACCATGTTGTACCCCGTCTTTTTCATTTCCGTGATATCAAATATCATGGCCTCATCCGAAGGGGGAGTCAAAAGGCTCTCAGGATAGTAGCCCTGATCCAGTACTCCCTCCTGAAACACCGGCTCGCCGTTTAGGCATATCCTGGGATAAAAATGGTGGCTGACATGCTCTAAGGAAAAACACCTCATGGCAAAATACCCTCTCACTCTGTCGGTGCAGCCGTCGCATGAATACTCTACATCCACATAGTATAGATAGGGTGTGTCACAGGTCCAAAGTTTTGGCTTTGACATCTTTATGATAAAATCCGAATCTCCGGACTGCTCCATGGACATAATGGGAAAAAGCTCACTGCCAAAATCCACCTGTGATTGCCCGGACTCTTTATCGTCATTGTATAATCCGGGCTCATAGACGGTGATCCGGTATTTTTTATCATCTGAAGAAAAGGTGGACACTCGCCCCGCGTACTCTCCCGACTCATCTGTCAGGTGTCTGTGCTGCCTGTTGGTATGGACTGACAGGGTGAGACGGTCCGTCTTTTTAGGATCGTATTTAAAGGAAAGTCTGGTAATGTGTGCATCCGGCACCCACTCGTACCATACACTCTGCCATATGCCACTTTGGGCAGTATAAAACATGCCGCCTCTTTTTAGCTTTTGCTTCCCTCTGGCGTGATATGACGTATCAGAAAGATCCCTGACTCTGACGACAAGCTCATTATCCCCTTCCTTTACGGCGTCCACTATATCCGCATAAAATGGCAGAAAACCTCCGGTATGGGTCATAACCTCGTGGCCGTTGAAATATACCACCGCTATCTGGTCCACTGCCCCAAAGTGGATTAAAAGCCTCTGTCTGCCTGCCGACACCAGATCGTAATCCTCTTTTGTAATGTTTAAATGTGTGCGGTACCACAGGTACTCATAGGGTTTTAACTGTCTGCCCACTCCCGACAGATCACTCTCCGGAGAAAAGGGAACCAGTATCTCACCAAAAGCCTCCGGCATCTCATCCCCCTGTGACACCTCGGAAAAAGCATATTCCCACATGCCGTTTAGACTGGTAAACTCTTTCCTCATCATCTGAGGTCGTGGGTACTCCGGGAGTACATTGTTTTTGTCTAA
>CAMOFS010000154.1 GCA_946613735.1 uncultured Lachnospiraceae bacterium
TACGGTAGATGATGTGGTCTACGAATCCTGAGAGTTCTGACATATGCTACTCCGTATCATCAATTGAACAGGGCCAGGAGGCTCTCCTTGCTCTGAAGGCCCACGGACTTGTTCAAAACCTCTCCATCCTTGAAGGCAATAACGGTGGGGATGGACATGATGCCATACTGCTCTGCTATATCAGATGCCTCGTCCACGTCCAGCTTGCATACCTTGATATCGGACTGCTCCTCGGACATCTCCTCCACGATGGGGCCCTGCTTCTGACAGGGGCCGCACCAGGTAGCCCAGAAGTCAACCAATACAGGCTTGTCCGCCTTCAAAACCTCATCTTCAAAATTGTCACTTGTCAATACTACTGCTGCCATAATAATACCTCCTCAACATAAACAAAACGCAGGGTTATCTGTCACTTGATAGTAACATACAACCCTGTGTTTATGCAAGGAGATAAAAGTATTAGCCCTTAAAATCTATTGTACCTCCGACTGCTTTTTCTTCCTCGGTCATGACGGAGTCGGCACGCCTTGAAAAATCAAGCTCTGATATCTTCTCCAAAAGTCCTTCTATGCTGTCCGAGGTTATGGTGTCCACGGAATCCGCCTTGAAATTGGGACTGCCATCCTCTTTTAGCTTTTCCTTTATCTTTTCCTCAAATTCTTTCTTCTTCGCCTTCTTATCCGCCGCCTTGGCTGCAGCCCTTTTGGCCTCCCGCTTCTCAGTCAGCTTTTCGTTCATGGCGGTATTGCTCTTTTCCATGGCTGCAAAGAAGGATACGGTACCGTTGTCATTGACCTGCATTCCAAAGCCCTTGACTGAAGGATTGCCGCTCACCTGCTCTGCAAAGGACTTAAGCTCCTTACGGCCGTTTTCTATGATGCCCTCGTACTTTTTACGGAATTCTTCATCATTGGCCATCTTCTCGACCTTTTCCTCATCAATGAGTACAACGGTCTTGTTGGCGCTGCCGTAAGCTGCGGCGTTCTTTTTCACGTCCTCCATCCGGTCCTTGCTGACCAAGACAAATTCCATGTCGCCGTACTTCTTCTTTAACTCTTCAAAATACTTTGCGCCCTTTTCGGACAATTTTGGATCACCCACCCTGCGACCGCCGGTGTAGGTCTTTTCCGATCTTGCGGCATCAGAAGTCCTTGCCGCCTCAGCTGCATAGGCAGCCTGTGAACTGTTTAAAACGCCATCCATAGCCATATTACACCTTCCTTCCATGTCAGGTTATCCATTCTCTTATCTATATCGGCTGACGGCTTCCAAAAGTTTAGCGTTTACGGCCAGGTTCATCTCCATCTCTGCATCAGTGGGGATCTCCTTTTTTTCCCCACAGATATCCACTCCCAGTATCCTGTGATCTGTAAAAATGCGCCCAGTGACTGCCATAAGCTCCTCAAGGGTCATATCCCCCTGATCCCAGTCGGTGGCGGCGTATACGTCGGATAGGACATCCTTGTCTATGGAAAGGTATATAGGCAGGTCGTCGGGGATAAAAAGATCCCTTCGGTGGTCCAGATAACAGGCCTTATCCGGCAGCGGCCCGGCCTCCGCCAGGTGTTCGGCGCTCATTCCCACCAGGTATACCTTCTTTAAGGTATCAAGCTCATCCATGGCGTATCTCACCCATCCCCCGCAGGAGAGGATCCTGCCAAAGCCCGGTGGCTGCATATCAGTGTGGTTGTCTATCAGGATAAGTGCGAAGTCTTCTTTTATCCGCTCCATGAAAAAGAAAGACAGGTAGTGGTAGTTCCCGGAATCCAGAAATCTGATAAACGGGTCGTCATATATAGTCCCGGCCGAAATGCCTTCTCCCAAAGCGCCGGCCATAGAGCCACCATCCCCACGGTCCAAAAAAAGCCTTTCTTTTATAAGCTCCGCCGCCTTATCGTCGCAATAGCAGTTTGTACCCTGTATATCGGTCATGTTGACACGCGTCTCAACCGGATACATAGCCTCATATATCCCTGACATATTGCATATTAGGGGACTTATTTTCTTTACATTAGCATCATTTTCCATTATAGTATCCTGATATCGGGAGTAATCATCATGACAAAAAGAACAAAAGGAATCTTATGTATCATAGCTGCAGGCTTTTGCTTCGCCTGCATGAGTCTTTTTCTGAAGCTGGCCGGGGACGAGGTGTCCACCTTTGAAAAGAGCTTCTTCAGGAATTTTGTGGCCATCTTCTTTTCACTGGGAGTGCTGATAAAAAGGCACATCCCCTTATCCTGGGGTCAAAACTCCAATCTGAAGTACCTGCTGGCTCGGGCCTTTTTCGGAACCCTTGGGATGTTCTGCAATTTTTACGCTGTGGACCATATGGTGATAGCCGACGCAAATATGCTTAACAAGCTCTCACCCTTTTTTGCCATAGTCTTTTCCTTTTTCCTCATCCACGAAAGGGTAAGGCCCTATCAGCTGATCTGCGTCTTTGCTGCCTTTGCAGGTGCCCTTTTGATACTAAAGCCCGGTGGGAATACCCTCACCACCTTCCCGGCTCTTATAGGCTTTTTGGGTGGGATGTTCGCGGGCTTTGCCTATACCAACGTAAGGCTGGCATCCAAGCACGGAGTGCCGGGTCCCTTTATCGTGCTGTTTTTCTCGCTTTTTTCCTGTATCCTGTCCATACCCCTGTCCATACCGCATTTTGTATTCCTGAATGCAAAGCAGCTTTTCTTCTTGCTTCTGGCAGGGCTGTCTGCCTCAGGCGGACAGTTCGGGATCACCACGGCATACTCTCTGGCACCCGCCCGGGAGATCTCAGTATATGACTACTCCCAGATCATCTTCGCCGCCGTCCTGGGGATGCTTTTTTTGGGAGAGCTTCCTGATATGCTCTCCATAGCGGGCTATGCAGTCATCTGCTCCGCCGGCATCATCATGTTCCTCATCACAAGGAGGACTGCGGAAGACTGATCAAAATATAGACTGTACAAAATATGATCTAAGCCATATGAAGTCTAAGCAAAATGCTTAGCCAGCTCACTTATGATGTATTCGCAGGTCTCCTCGCCCAGGGTGCCGCTGTCCAGCGCCAGGTCATAATTCTCATAATTGCCCCAATGCTGATCCGTATAATACCTGTAGTAGGTCCTGCGCTGCTTGTCCTTTTTGGCTATACGCTTCCTGGCCGAAATATCCTCCAGCTCGCCGTAACGTTCCACCACCCGCTTTATCCTCTTTTCAATATCCGCATGGATCAAAACGTGCATGGCGCGGATGCCCTCACTTTTTAGTATGTAGTCCGAGCAACGGCCCACTATCACACAGGGCCCCTGTGCTGCGCACTCCAGGATGACCCGGCGCTGTGCTAAAAAGATCTCATCCTGGGGACTCTGGAAATACATTGCCGATGCAGTGGAAATATCAAACCAGCGGTTGCCGATGCTGGTATGCTCTCCCTGTTCCTCGATAAGCTCCCTGGCATAGCCGCTCTCTTCTGCGACACGGGTAACTATCTCACCGTCATAAAAAGGGATGTCCAGTCTTTTGGCCACCTTTTCCCCAATGCTGTGTCCCCCGCTTCCGAATTCCCTGCTAATGGTAATAACCGGTATCATATCATACGTCCTCCTCATAAATTATCTGCACCAGTGTAAGTCCCTGGGGCGGAGCCGTAGGTCCTGCCTGCCCTCTGTCACGCGACATGAGGATCCTGTGCATGTCCTCCACCTCCATCAGGCCTGAACCGATCTGTATCAGGGTGCCTGCAATGATGCGAACCATATTGTATAAAAAACCGTTCCCGGTGATCTCTATCTGTATCTCGTCCGCCACCCGCTCCACGGAAAGCTCGTATATGGTGCGAACAAAGCTCTTGGTCTGAGCATGGATGGAGGAAAAGCTGGTAAAATCGTGCTCTCCTATGAGATATCCCGCCGCCTGCTTCATCCTGTCCTCATCCAGGTGATGCCTGTAGTGATAGGTATACAGCCGCCTGGTGGGATCAGGGAAGTCACTGTTTTGGATACGGTAGACATATGTCTTTTCCCTGGCACCGAACCTGGGATGAAAGTCCTGCGGTACCTCCCGGGAGTCCACCACCACTATGTCCCTGGGGAGGGACTGGTTGATGCCAAAGGCAATCTTTTCTGCCGGCATCCTGGTATCTACGTCAAAGGCCGCCACATTGCCGAGTGAATGCACTCCCGCGTCTGTGCGGCTGGCGCCCTGGATGTGGATGGGCTGCTTGAAAAATTCACTCAGTGCATCATCCAAAACCTGCTGGATGGCCAGGCCGTTGTGCTGCATTTGCCACCCGACATAATTCGTGCCGTCATATGCTACTGTAAGCATCACTCTCATTATAACATAAATCCTTTTCTTTGTTAAAAAAAGCTCCACGTAGAAGTGGAGC
>CAMOFS010000155.1 GCA_946613735.1 uncultured Lachnospiraceae bacterium
TTTGAAGCCATTACAGGTGCCTTTAAGATTACGGATGCCAAGTCTGAGGCAGCCCTGTCCGTGGGCTACGAAAAGCTTATTTCCATAGCAGAGCGTCTGTCCGACACGGTCTTTGATAAAAAGGCCTATGACAGCCTAAAAGAAGAGTTTTTAAATGACATAAAGCAGGGCAAGGCAGTAAGCGAAAAGAAAAAGGTAAAGGATCTTGAAGCAGACTTGAAATGGGTTCATGATGATGGTTTAAAGAACATCTATATGGATCGCGGCAACGCCATAAAAGACTTCAGGAAGGAGTGGACAAAGGAGGAGTCCGAGACCCTTTCCCTTATAGGTGAGCTTACTTATACCACAGAGGTAACGGATAAAAACGGTCTGCCTCTGGAAAAGGAAAAGAGGGCACAGGCTGTGCTTATGTCAAATGCTGCTACACTGGCAAAGCTTTTGAACTCCACCGATACCACAAAAAGCCTTTTGGGAGGCATGTCCAATCCCGAGCGTGCGCTTGTGGAGGGCATCAGCGATGAGCTCGTTGCCGTCATGGACAAGATGAAAAAGCTAAACCCCAATGCAAAATGGGATGCTGCCTCTGTCAAAAAATGCCTTATGACCGGGGATATGGCAGCTATGCTTAAGGACATGGATGCCAATATAGAAAAGGCCATGCTGCAGGGCTCAAAGCAGATAGAGAGCCTTATTGATATGGTAACAGAGCGCGCCTTAGAGGTTGAGGAAGATAAGCTCGGCGAAGATATCTTTACGCCGTATAAGCCCCCCAAGGTCACCGCGGGAGACAAGTTAGAGGAACTCAAGGCACAGTCCTACAGCAAGGCCTCTGCCAATGGCAAGTTTATACAAAAGGCACTGAAGGATTATTACAAATACTCCACTACCGACGAGAAGAGGTTCATGATGTCCTATCTGATCAAGGACTTAAAGCGCCAGGACGGTACCAGAGAAAATGATCCTCACAAGCTGGGACACTATTATGCATCCATGGTAAAGGGTGCGGGGCCGGTGATGCAAAAGCTGCTTCAGGGCATCCCGGAGAAGAAGATCTCACCTAATCTCGTAGAGGCTGTTTCCGTGGTCAAGTCGAGCTTAAGACCCATATCAAAAGAGTATGTGGACAGTGTGCTCGAAAGGATGAAGCAAAATTCAAAGAATATAGTCGGTATCAGAAAGATACGTTCCTTGGGAGCCGCTTCCATAGCCGAGACCATACTCTGTGAGATAGAGACCAAAAAGGGAGTCAAAAAGGAAGTGGTGGTAAAGATACTGCGTCCCGATGCAAAGATGCATATCGACAACGAAGCTGACTTTTTGGTAAAGCTTGCCCATGACGCGGACGAGACCGGCGTTATGGAAAAGAGTATTCAAAACCATATCAACAAGGTAAGGGAGGAGCTGGACTTTACCACCGAGGTTAAAAATGCCCTGATGGGAGCCAAGGCTTATAACAGCACGGACAAGAGTACCGGTGGCAAGGTTACCTCTGTGGCCATCAATACCGATATGCCCGTGGGCTCTGACTACATAGTGATGAACAAGGCAGACGGTGTTACTCTGGACAAATATGTTTTAGAGCTAAAGGCCAAATGCAGAGAGATGCAAAAAAAGGTTCGGATCCTTAATCCCGTTACCGGAGAAAATGTATCAAACTTAACAGCGGACACTCTGCCAAAGCTCGCACAGATGAAGGAAGAGCTTTTGGGTGTGTTAAAAGAGGCTGAGAAACGCAAGCAGCACGTCTATAGGCTTTCTCAGCAATGGATCAGGGAAGGTATCTTTGGAAACTTTTTCCATCATGGTGACCTGCACTCGGGTAATATCATGGTATCTGAAAAGTCTGCCACTGTCCTTGATTATGGTAATGCTACCAAGTTCAAGGACGAGGATATCGTCCCCATCACAAAGATGCTGGCCGGAGCAGGCTTTAATAACGCCAAGTGCTTTGTGGAGCCGCTTATGGAGCTTTTGGAGAAAGAGGGTATCAAGGTAACTCCCATCCAAAGGAGTATATTCCTAAAGCGCTGTGCGGACATTATGGAGATAGGAAAAGAGAGGGAGACCGGTAAGAGGATAATGGCTGCCCTTCTGGCAGCACAGGAGAGCGGTATCCCCATCCCCCGTGCCATCCACAATTTTGCCATGTGTGAGCAGAGGCTGGAGAACTCCTTAGATGAGCTCAATGATGCAGTGATTTCGCTGCAGGCCTTAGAACAACAGATGTCCCAGATCAATGTGACTTCTGACATTAGGGACGATTATAATCCCATTGTAAGATACATTAACAGGTCGTATAGCAATTCACTCGAAGATGATCCGAAGTCAGAGGGTGAGCTCGTGGACAAGATCCTGGATGAATATGGTGTCCAAACCGAGGATGACGTCAGGGAAAGGCTTACTTCTGATGACAGTAACAATACCTATGGCAATTCCCTTTGCATGGTAAGCGAGGCCGTACTCAAGATCTATAATAACGATAAGAACAGGGCTGACTTTGATGACATGGAAAAGAACAAAAATAAGGTGCTAAATGAGATTAAAAAGATGATTGCGTATAAGAATTCACCGGGCTTTGATAAGGACAAACTCCAAAAAATGAGGCGGGACGTTCAGGAAATGACCTTAAGCCTGATGTCAAACGGTGTCAACGATCTGCTTACAGCAATGAACATAAGTGAACCCTATGAAAGGTATCTCAAGGGCTTTGTGGAGCCGGATTATGATGCGGCAGTCCACTTTTATGACCTTGTTTCAAATGGAGTAAAGCAGTCTAGTGATATATTAAAAAAATACAAGGAGTATACCGATGCCAGGGGCTCTATGTGGACTCGCGCGCGTACAAAGGAAAAGACCAGGGATGCTTTTTTAAAAGCCTATATGACCTCCTACAGGATGCAGCGTGATAATGGAGGCCCTACTACAATGATCATGAATAACTATGATCCCCTTACCTATGTGGAGAAGGGCTTTGACTATAAGGATGATCGAAGCAGGTTAAAGAGCAAAAGGATCTTTGATACTTTTACTAAGACCGGGACTCCGGAGGCCAAGGCCTTTAAGAGTGCTTATGACGCTTATGATAATGCAAATGAGATTTACTTAAAGGAACTGGATGAAAAGAAAAAGCCTTCAAAAGCAACCGAGGCAAAGCGCGCGGCAGCAAAGGAAAAGTTTTTGGCTTCCTTTGGAGATGTTTTGAGAGCCGAGCTTTTACGCTTTAAGACAATGGAAAAGGATCGTAGCTTTACAGAGTACGAGGGACTTGCGGATATCATGAGTGACGAGATCATGAGTCACAAGTTTAAGCTCTGGTACAGATTCGACAAGGGATTTATCAAGGCCCTTACTCCTGATAGTGATAAGATAATCAAGGAGATGGAGGAAGAGGAGAAGAAGCAAAAGAAAAAGTAACCTATTAGCCGGAGGTTTTTTATGGTAGAGCAAAACGCCGAGATACCCAAACAGATCACAGAAGAAGAAAACATAGTCCTATCTCATGTGCCGAAGGAACTTGCGAATAAGTTGTCCGATCAGGATAAGCTGTATCGTTCCGATCAGGCTCTTATGGACGAGACCAAACGTCAGGAATACTACTATATGGAAAAGCATGATCCTGAGGAGACGATCTCGCTTGCCCATGAGAGAAAGTATGGACTTCGAGCCATCCGTGATGCCATCAAGAGCTTTTTTAAGTTTAAAAAGAAGGATGTATTTGAGGACTATGATAAGCTGGCTACAAGCGAAAATGCCGAGGACAGAAAGCTCAAGCTCCATCATTCATTAGGGACCAAGCTGGTGGATGAGGGGCAAAAGGTTATGGAGATCGATGTGGGAGGCTCCGGATATTATGCCTTCAGAAAAGCCTATGCAGGCTTTTTCAAAAGAATGGATACGGATTCCGAGCATTTTAAAGCGACCTTTGGAGAAAAGATCAACAATACCAAAAAAGGTGGTATTTTTAAAAAGGTCAAGAAGATGGGATCGGAGGATAAGCGGATAGAGCGTTTTAATATCTCCGGACCGCTTGCCATGAAGGGCCTTATAGATGGCGGAGACTACTCCATCAACAATATAGCTAAATATGTGTCAGGCTTGGGTCAGGACTACATCAAAAACGTAGTAAGTAGTGAGGAGTGGCAGGCCAAGCCTACTCCCATCAACCTCAATATACAGGGGCACAGCAGAGGCGGAGTAGGTAGCACCATTGGTGTAAAGAGGATCCTGGACTGGACAAAGGAGCACCACCCGGAGGCCCTGGAGTTTTTAAAGATCAACCTTATTCAGTATGATCCCGTTCCGGGTCCGGATTCCTTTGCACAGGAGAAGCTTATGGCGGATCTCAGAAAGTATTC
>CAMOFS010000156.1 GCA_946613735.1 uncultured Lachnospiraceae bacterium
GATACAGGCCCTGGGTTGCCCGATTTAGAAGTACTGAGGAATCACTGTCGGAATTGAGTGCCTCCCAATTGGAAGCGATGCTTTCGGGATCAAAATCCGGCTTTGACATAAGGGTCAGTATCTTTCCGGTGGAAGGCTCAATAGCCACCACTGCACCGCGATAATTGCCAAAGGCATTGTAGGCTGCCTGCTGCATACCGGCATCTAAGGTAGTCACCACCGAATCTCCCTGATCCTTGGCCCCGGTAAAATCGTTAACAAGTCTGGTAAGCGCAAAGCTGTGAGACCTGAGCATGTTAAAATTGCCGTAAAGCTCCACTCCCGCCTTACCGTTGCTGTTGTAGCCCACGGCATGGGCAAAGACCCTGCCATAGGGATATGACCTTACCTCGGTGCCATCGGCTGCCACCTGGGTTGTAGCCAGCACCTGTCCATCCGAAGAAAGCACGTCTCCCCGGATCACATCCTCGGAGAATTTTGATACACGGGCATTGTAGGGATTGTTGATAAAGTCCTCCGCCCCAAAGGTAAGAAAATACGCGAAGTACAGGCACATAGCGATGAACAAGCCCAAAAAGCCGTATGCTATAACGGCGAATTCCTTATTATTTGATTTATTGGTAGTTCTTGTTTTTTTCATGTTTACTCCAAAAGAGATCCTTCGCTTAAGAAAAGCTTTGTCATTCTGAGGAACGAAGTGACGAAGAATCTATTAAGAAGAGATCCTTCGCTTCGCTCAGGATGACAGGGGGTAGAGATCCTTCGCTTAGCTTTAGATGACAGGGTTATTTTCTCTTCCTCTTTCTGTCATCCACACCATAGTCGCGGAGCCCCTCAGCTACGATAGCCTCCAGCTCATCATCATCCCTCTGATCCTCCCTCAGGCAGTAGAGTCCCTGTATCACTGCAAATAGGATCATGGTGGACAAAAGGGATGACCCTCCATAAGATATCAACGGAAGTGTCACACCGGTGGAGGGGATGAATTTGATCACTCCGCCCAGGGTTAAAAAGGTCTGGATGCCGTATACCGTACCCAGTCCCAGAGCTATCAGCTTGTAAAAACGGTCACGTATCTGCATGGAGATGTTAAAAAACATCAGAAAGCAGTTAATATAAATGAATATCAGGCACAACGCAAAGAGCCCTCCCATTTCCTCAGATATGGCTGCAAACACAAAGTCCTTTGAGACCACCGGGATCTTTTCCGGCATTCCCTCAAAAAGTCCGCTGCCAAACCAGCCTCCGGTACCTATGGCAAAAAGTGACTGGGCGACCTGATAACCCTGGGAATCGATAACCGAAAGTGGATCCAGCCATGCCACCACCCTGTTTTGAACGTGGGTAAAGACCTTCGAAGCCACAAAGGCTCCCAAAAGCCCTATGCCAAGTCCTCCCAAAAACAGCGAAAGCCGGCGGGTCGCCACATACAGCATGGCAAGAAATGCCACTCCAAAGATCGCAGCACCCCCCAGATCCCTGGCAGCCACCAAAAGCAGCACGTGAAGTCCGGCTATAGCCGTTGCCACATACACCTGACGGATATCACGGATATCATAGAGCATGGCCGCAAGGAAAAACACAAAGAGTATCTTTATGAACTCAGAAGGCTGGATGGTCACCGGTCCGAGTGAGATGTTGAGCTTGGCACCATAATCCGTAGAACCCGCCACAGCCACCAGCCCCAGGCCACCTAAACCAATAAAAGCATAGAGGTAGGCCAGCCTGTTCAAAAACTTAAGCTTTCTGACAAAAAGCGGGATCAGCGCCGTAAGTATCACCGCTGCCACCGCCAGAAAAAACTGGCGGAGCGCCTTATCCCAGGAGAGCCTGGACAGGATCAAAAAACCAATGGACAAAAGCATGCACATATTGTTGACCAGGGCATCCGACGCCGCTGAATAAAAATGCTTGTATATTATAAATATAATTCTAAGCAACACAAGCTCGGCCAAAAACAAGATCAGCATCTGCTGTGCCATAGACACAGATGTGACCTCTTCGTTCCCTCCTGAATAAAGGGTATGCATGAGTATGACCACATAGCCGTTAATGAACAAAAGTATCACAAGAGCCGTCTGCTTTTTATAAAGCAAAAGGTTTTTTTCTTCGTTCTTTTTGGGCATAAGCGCCTTATAGCTGAAATAAGTATATATTGCCATGATAAATATCATGGTAAATTTTGAAATAGTTGTCAGCAAATGCAGCAATTATTGTACTCCTCTTTTGAAGTGTCCCCGTGTAACGTTATATGGAATCTTCTCATCCAGGCCCTTTAGGTAATTCTTTTTATATAAGCTCAAAAGCATTTCCACCTCTTTTGCCTCTTCAAAGACAAAACTCATCAGATAAGCCCCCGCCTTAAGAGCTTTTACCTTTTTACTGTCCTCCAAAAGTGACATAGGCAGACTGTTATATACGTAGTTTGTACAGCTGTCACAGTGATTGACCACCGGAAAAACTGCTCCTCTCTCATCTACAAGGTCTATCCTGGCATAGGGCTTTTTTTTACATCCGTAAAATCTCTTAGCCGGGCAATTGGCCATCACCATCACAGCTGTCTGTGAGTAGATCTCCATTATGCCTGATCCGTTGTATCTGTGCGACAGCTCCTTTTCATTGAGCTCCTGTGGGACAAAAAGCCGCTCATACCCATCTGACATAAAGGCCTCCACCGTCCTGTCAGAATAGGCATAAAGCCTCTCACCAAATACGATCCTCTCCTTAGGATAAGCCATGGACTCCAAAAGGCCCAGAGCATCATAGGAGTTGGCGACCACCCCGGATAAGTCACCATCATATTCCTTTATGAGTGCTCTTACCCTTTTGATATCATCCCGTCTTATCACCGTAGGAAGCTTAAAGTAGTATTCATTCTCGCCCCAAAAAGCCTCTTTGGATAAAAGATGCTCAGGTAAAAAAATACCATAGACATAATCCAGCTTTGAAACCGCAAAAAGCTGCTCCTTTGTTTCCACACTGACGTAAAGTCTTTTTTCATCACTCACGTCGTAGTGTAAACTCTCTGTAGGAGCATAGGGCTTTTGCACTCTGGTAAAATACTCCTTACCCAAAAGCCCCGTCATGGTATCAAAGGCCCTTCGCCGGATATCCTTGATATGCTTCATGGGAACAAAGGGCTTTCCAAGAAGCTCGATACGAAGCTCATTGATATCAAAAGCTTCTTCCCCGGTCTTTTTAAGCTTCTTTTCTATCTCTTCCGCCGTGGTAGCCCTCTTTTGAGCCGGTGCCACCATCTCGCCCTCCACACTAACGGTCTTTGTGCCAAAGGTGACATTCAAAGAAAGGGGCTCTCCGGGATTAACCAACAAAGTAACATCCACCCTTCGCTTTATTTCATCAAAGGAGACCTCTGTGCAATCCTGTCTAAAGGCACCCACTGCAGGATCGATCATGGACAGGTCATTTCTCATATCAAAATACTTATCGGTACTGCCACCCCGGTTGCCATAGGATAAAAGCCTTTTATAGTCAGCCTCATCCACAGTATATCCGGCCGTACCGTCATCAATGATCCTGTCAAAATACTTCCTGTAAACAGACACCACTCCGGCCACGTAGGCCTCATTTTTAAGACGCCCTTCTATCTTATAGGAGGTGACTCCTGCCTCAAAAAGTCTGGGAAGTGCATATAGTCCGCAGAGATCCTTGGGGCTTAAGTAATATCCGAAATCTCCCAGCACCTTTCCCGTATCATCAAGACACACGTATTTTTTCCTGCAGGGCTGGGCACAGGCACCGCGGTTGCCGCTCCTGCCTCCGATAAAGGAGCTCATCAGGCACTGTCCTGAGTAGCATACACAAAGTGCACCGTGTAAAAATGCCTCTATTTCCAGATCAGGTAGTGCCTCATGGATGGCAGCTATCTCACTGATGGAAAGCTCCCTGGCAGGGACTATGCGGCAGGCACCGTGATCCATCATAAAGGCAGCGCCCTCCCTTGAGGCTATGTTCATCTGGGTGCTTGCATGAAGGGGCAGATTGGGAAAATGCTTTCTGCAAAATGAAAATATACCGAAGTCCTGCACTATGATCCCGTCAATGTAGGCCTTGTCATAGGGCAGCAAAAAATCATAGAGCCTTCGCTCCATCTCCACATTTTTAAGAAGGGTGTTGACCGTAAGGTAGACACTTTTACCACGTGAATGAGCGTACTCTATTGCAGACAGTCCGTCCTGCAGCGAAAAGCCTGCATTGACTCTGGCGCCAAAGGCATCACCACCGAAATATACCGCATCCGCTCCTGCGGCAAATGCGCTTTTTAAAATCTTTAGATCCCCTGCGGGTGCCAGCAGTTCCATAATTCCCTTTCTAAAAGA
>CAMOFS010000157.1 GCA_946613735.1 uncultured Lachnospiraceae bacterium
TAAGGCAACGGACTCTGACTCCGTCATTACCTAGGTTCGAATCCTAGTGGGGCAGCTAACCACCTGAGAGATCAGGTGGTTTTTTATTTTCCAAAGCCTAATTTTGTATTAGTTTTTGATGGTCAGATGTCAAATAGATGGCCCGGCGAGATGACAGGGCAGGGAATGGTATGAAAAAGCTGGCAGTATGTATCCGTTTCTGTTATGATTCAAAAGTAGTGTATGGGAACTCTTAGACAGGAGGTTTTTATGGGAAGGACATTACAGGACATACAGAAACTGATCGCGGACAAAGGGATCGAGATGGTGGATTTCAAGCTGACAGACATCGACGGCAGATGGAGACACCTAAGCATCCCGGCAGAAAGACTTACAGAAAGCACTATGGAGCATGGGATAGGATTTGACGGAAGCAATTACGGCTATGCTCCGGTTGAAAACAGTGACATGGTATTTATACCGGTTTTGGATTCGGCAGTGGTTGACAGGTATTGTGAAGTGCCAACACTTTCAATGATAGGAGATGTACGTGTCATAGATCTGCCGGAGAACAGACCCTTTGACCAATATCCGAGAAATGTTGCGATACGCGCCTTGGACTATATGAAGGAACAGGGAGTGGCCGACCGGATGGTGATCGGACCGGAGTATGAGTTTTATCTTTTCGAAGATGTCAGATACAGTACTGACTACTATAATATGTTTTCGAGCATCAATACACCGCAGGCTGCTTATGCATCAGGAGATGAGTTCAATAACAATGGCTACCAGGTCCTCCCCGGATCCGGATACCATAACTCTCTGCCCAGCGATATAAGGAATGATGCCAGAAGCCGTATGTGTATCGCCATGAAGGAATGGGGTGTGGATGTTAAGTATCATCATCCCGAAGTGGGAGGCAGCGGCCAGATGGAGATCGAGGTAGAACTCGGCGATATGTTAAAGCTTGCTGATGATACCATGTCTGCAAAATATGTTATAAAAAATGAAGCCGCAGCAGAGGGCATTACAGCGACCTTTATGCCTAAGCCCTTAGCTTCGGAGGCCGGTAACGGCATGCATGTGCATATGCTTCTTTTCAAGGATGGCAAGCCGGTATTTTATGGAGCCGACGGATATGCGCAGCTTTCAGAGACGGCACACTATTTTATGGGAGGACTTTTGTCGCATGCCAGATCGCTCTGTGCCATTACCAATCCCTCCACCAATTCTTATAAGAGGCTGATCCCGGGATTTGAGGCTCCGGTCACGATAGGATATGCCATGAGCAACCGTAGCGCCGTGATCCGCATCCCAGCATACGCCAAGACCCCCGAGACAAAGAGATTTGAGCTGAGGAATCCCGATGCCACCTGTAATCCCTATTATGCCTATGCCGCAATCCTGATGGCGGGGCTTGACGGGGTGAAAAACAGGATCGATCCCCATGAAAAGGGATGGGGACCTTATGACTTTAATCTTTATAATCTCTCCGAGGAGGAAAAAGCAAAGCTTACCGGGCTGCCGGCTTCCCTGGACGAGGCCTTAAAAGAGCTGGAAAAGGACCATGACTACCTGACCGCGGGAGGGGTATTCCCGGAGCGCCTTTTGGAACAGCTCATTAAGAGGTATAGGGCAGCTTCAGAGAAGATTTCCAGACTTCCGCACCCCATGGAATTTGCCATGTACTACGATCTGTAGATCACAAAACAGAGCCGTTTGCCTTATAATGAGGTGGCGGCTCTGTTTTTGACAGCTGTCGGACAATAGCGTGCTGGACTTGAATTGACAAAAACGCCCTAATTTGTTACATTTAATAAGTTAACGAAATCAGGTATTCGATCATAATTTTTATGATCTTGAGGTATATATATTATGGATGCTATTAAGGACATTTTTGGCAAGCTGGCCAACAACCATTTTTTAAATAGTAAGAGATTCTTTGGCGCCCTTGTGGTGATTGCGCTGACGATCGTTTTATCCGTATCGGCGCACATACAAAAGCTCAACAACAATGACGTTCAGGCAGGCGGCTCCTATGCCGTTGCCGATGAGACTTCGGATGAATACCGCAAGCTTCTGACATCTTATTATGAAGCTGTTGCCTCCGGCAATGTATCAGGGGTAATGGAGGTAGCCGATCCGGTTTCCGATTCGGAGAAGAGCTACATAGAGTTCTTATCCCAGTATGTTGAAAGCTATGAGATCATCGACATCTATACCAAGCAGGGCACTACTGATGGCGCATATCTTTTGTCTGCCCATGTTAAGATCCATTTCAAGGATCTTAAGAATGCTGCCCCCGGATTGGACTTTTTCTATGTGGAGACTGCAGACAATGGTTCCCTGTTTATAAATAACCTCTACAGTACCTACAACCAGCAGAACAACGAGAATCCCATGGATCCCGAGGTGTCTTCCCTGATCGCCCAGTTTGAACAGCAGGAGGATGTGCTGGCACTGCAGGCTGATGTCCAGAAGGAATACAACCAGCTGATGATCGAGGACAGTGATTTTAACACCTTTACATCTGAGGTCCTTCCCCAGAAGGTTCAGGAGTGGGCTGCCAACTACAAGACTATGACTGCCCTGGCTGAAAAGAAGAAGGAGCAGGAGGAAAAGGAATACGAGGAAAAGTTCACCAAGCTTGCTGAGATAGAAGAGCAGAAGAAGGAAGAAGAAAAGAAGAAGGAAGAAAAGCAAAAGGCTAAGGAAGAAAAAGAAAAGGCTAAGGAAGAAAAGGAAAAGCAGAAGGCCGAGGAAGAAAAGAAGGCTGAGAAGTCCACCTACAAGGTTGTTGCCAATGCCACGGTCAACGTCAGGGAAAAGCCTTCCACAGATGCCGATGCCCTTGGTAAGGCTGATGAGGGTACTACGCTTACCGCTTATGGCAAGAAGGGTGAGTGGACCAAGGTTAAGTACGGCGATGAAAAGGGCTGGATCAAGACAGAGTTTTTGGATAAAAAGAAGGATGCCGACGACGGAGATGACAATGATGAGGGCGGTGATGATAACATGCTTTACAGCCCCGGAGATACAGTGACCCTGTCAAACACAGTAAATGTCCGTGAGAGCATGAGCGAGTCGGCTGCCAAGGTTGCGGTTGCTTACTCGGGATCATCTGTTGAGGTGGTCATGATGTACGAAGAGGGCTGGACCAAGGTCAAATATGACGGAGAGACAGGATATATCAAATCAGAGTACCTGAAATAAAATGGAAGAGAGTGGAGTACGCATCAACAAATTCATAGCCAATGCGGGAGTATGCTCCAGACGAGAGGCTGACAAGCGGATCGCGGACGGCAGGGTTACCATTGACGATGTGGTGGCAGGCCCCGGAGACAGGGTATTCCCGGGACAGACGGTTAGGATAGACGGCAATGAGATCAACCTCGTGGCAGACGAGGTTGTTCTCATTTTTAATAAGCCTGTGGGCATCGTCTGCACTGCTCAGGAGAGGGAGCCGGATAACGTGATAGATTTTATCGGCTATCCTGAGAGGATATATCCCGTGGGCCGCCTGGACAAGGACTCCCGTGGGCTTTTGATCCTTACCAATATGGGACAGCTGGCCTACGAGATCACCAGGGCTGCTTCCGGTCACGAGAAGGAATACGAGGTGACGGTGGACAAGCCCATTACGGGTCAGTTTATGATCGAGATGCAAAGAGGAGTTTTCATTAAGGATCTGGATCGTACCACCGCACCTGCCGCAGTAAAAAAACTGGATGACAGGCGTTTTTCGATCATCCTCCATCAGGGGCTCAACCGTCAGATACGACGGATGTGTGCGGCCTTGGGATACCGTGTAAAGGACTTAAAGCGGGTGCGTGAGCTGGATCTGACACTGGAGGGGATACCTGAGGGTGAGTATCGCAGGCTGTCCGCGAAGGAGACAGCGGATCTGAAGGAAAAGATTCTTCGGGCTGCGCCCTCAGAATGACAAAAAGCTGCGCCCCTTGTCATCCTGAGCGAAGCGAAGGATCTTTTTAGGGATAATTAAATGGATGTTAAAAATGAAATAGAAAACCTCAGAAAAGAAATAGAATACCACAGCGACCGTTACTACAACGATGATGCTCCCGAGATCACCGATTATGAGTACGATATGATGATGCAGCGGCTAAAAAAGCTTGAGGCTGAGCATCCAGAGTACGTCACCGATGATTCTCCCACCGGGCATGTTGGAGGCTCTGCCAAGAGGGAAGCCGGAGTTTTGGTCAGGCACAATGTCCCCATGCTGTCACTCCAGGATGTATTTTCCCGAGAGGATGTGGATGCTTTTGTAAATGACATGACAGAGCGTTTTGGAGATCCCGAGTTTGTAGTGGAGTACAAGATAGACGGGCTTTCCATGAGC
>CAMOFS010000158.1 GCA_946613735.1 uncultured Lachnospiraceae bacterium
AGGCAAAAAATGCATCTCTATCTTTACGATGCCGTTACCGCCGCAGGCCTCACAGCGGCCGCCCTTGACATTGAAGGAGAACCGACCCTTTTTATATCCCCTCGCCTTGGCATCGGGAGTGCCGGCAAAAAGATCCCTTATCAGATCAAAGGTGCCGGTGTAGGTGGCGGGATTGGACCTCGGGGTACGACCAATGGGAGACTGGTCGATATCGATGACCTTGTCAAGCTGCTCCACGCCGATTATTTTGTCATGTTCGCCGGGGATACGGTGGGCACGGTTAAGCTTTTTTGCCAGACTCTTGTATAGGATCTCGTTGATAAGTGAGGACTTACCGCTGCCGGATACACCCGTGATACAGGTCACTACCCCAAGCGGTATTTCTACGTCGATATCCCTAAGGTTATGCTCCCTGGCTCCTTTTATGGTAATCTTGCCCGTGGGCTTTTTTCTCTTTTTCGGAACGGGGATGGACCGCTTGCCGGACAGGTATTCACCGGTTATGGACCTCGGCTCGGCAATGATATCCTCAACACTTCCGCAAGCCACCACCTCTCCTCCGTGGCTTCCGGCTGCAGGACCTATATCTACTATATAATCCGCCTCCCTCATGGTTTCCTCATCGTGCACTACCACGATCAGAGTGTTGCCCAGATCACGAAGGCCCTTTAAGGAATTCAAAAGCTTGCCATTATCCCTCTGGTGAAGACCGATGCTCGGCTCGTCTAAGATATAGCACACACCCACAAGTCCCGATCCAATCTGGGTAGCCAGTCTGATGCGCTGGGCCTCCCCACCTGAAAGGGTGCCCGTGGCCCTCGACAGCGACAGGTAGTCCAGGCCCACATCGTTCAAAAATCCAACCCTGGCCTTGATCTCCTTTAAAACCAGACGTCCCACCTTCATCTGGTATTCCGTCAGCTCCATATTTTCCAGATACACAGCCAGATCTCTGATGGGCATTACTGTTACCTCATATATGTTCTTATCTCCTACGGTAACAGCCAGAGATTCCTTTTTCAGCCTCATGCCGCCGCACACGGGACAGGGAGATATCTCCATATATTCCTCGTACTGCTGCTTTGACCAGTCAGAAGATGTCTCACGGTAGCGACGCTTACAGTTTTCTATAAGGCCCTCAAACTGAACGTCATATATACCCTCCCCAAACTTGCCGCTGTAGGGAACCTTTACCACCCGGTTGCTTCCGTGGATGAACATCTCCCTCACATCCTTAGGCAGCTCTTCATAGGGCGTGTCCAGGGAAAACCCATATTCAGATGCGAGAGCCTCTAAAATTGCATGGGTATATGATTTGGTATCATTGGAGGACTGCCATCCCATAACCTGCACGCAGCCTTCATTAAACGAAAGGGACATATCAGGGATCATAAGCCTCTCGTCAAACTCCATCTTAAAACCCAATCCAAAGCACTCCGGACAGGCTCCAAAGGGGTTGTTAAAGGAAAAGCTCCTGGGCTCTATTTCGTCTATACTTATCCCGCAGTCCGGGCAGGCAAAATTCTCAGAGTAGTTTTTAGGCTTGCCACCTATCACATCCACTATTGCCATGCCTTCGCCCAGCTTTAGAGCATTCTCCAGGGATCCCGTCAGTCTCTCCTCCATGCCCTCCTTTACCTGAAGCCTGTCTATGACTATCTCTATGTTATGCTTTTTATTCTTATCCAGGCTGATCTCCTCATCCAGCTCGTAAAGGCTGCCGTCCACCATAGCCCGGACATAACCGCTTTTTCTGGCCCTTTCAAAAAGCTTCTCATGAGTGCCCTTACGCCCCCTGACTACCGGAGCCAGTATCTGAAACTTCGTCTTTGGCGGCATGGCAATGATCTCATCCACCATCTGATCCACAGTCTGCCTTTTTATCTCCTTGCCGCAATTGGGGCAGTGAGGTATGCCTACCCTGGCATACAAAAGCCTGAAGTAATCGTATATCTCCGTCACGGTCCCCACTGTGGATCTGGGGTTGCGGTTGGTGGACTTCTGGTCTATGGAAATAGCAGGAGGCATGCCGTCGATACGCTCCACATCCGGCTTTTCCATCTGTCCCAAAAACTGACGGGCATAGCTGGAGAGAGACTCCATATATCGCCTCTGTCCCTCTGCGAAAATGGTATCAAAGGCCAGGGATGATTTGCCGCTGCCGGAAAGACCGGTAAAGACCACCAGTTCATCCCGGGGGATCTCCAAGGATACGTTCTTGAGATTATTTTCGTTTGCGCCCCGCACTCTTATGTATTTTCTGTTGTTCTTTTGTTCTTTATCTACTCTCATTTTTGATAACCTCTTATTCTAATAAAATCCTTCGCTCCGCTTGGGATGACAGCACGCTTGGGATGATAACACGCTTGGGATGGCAGCACGCTTGGGATGACACATCACTGTGTGTCGCCATGAAAATAAGCATATACATTTTCCGCCGCTTCCCGATTCATCTCAGGCAAGGCCATAAGCTCCTCTACGGTGGCCTCCTTCATCTTATCGGGACCCGAAAAAGCCCTCATCAAGGCCTTGCGGCGGGCCGGACCAATACCGGATATATCATCCAAAAAGCTTTTTACCTGATTCTTTCCCCGAAGGCTCCTGTGATACTCGATAGCAAAACGGTGAGCCTCATCCTGCAGACGGGTGATAAGCTTAAAGCCTTCGCTACTCTTATCTATGGGTATCTCCACGTTCTCGAAGTAAAGTCCCCTTGTCCTGTGATGGTCATCCTTTACCATACCGCAGACCGGAATGGACAGCCCCAGCTCGTCCAAAACCTGAAGCGCTATATTGACCTGGCCCCGTCCTCCGTCCATCATGATAACATCCGGAAACTTTGAAAAGCTGGACTGGACGCTGTCACCGGACACATCCCGAGCCTCCTTAAGCTCCGTAAGCCCATGGGAAAAACGTCTGGTCAAAACCTCCCTCATTGACTCGTAATCATTGGGTCCGGTCACCGTCTTGATCTTGAATTTCCTGTAATCACTCCTTGCAGGCTTGCCTTTTTCAAAAACCACCATGGATCCCACGGACTGGTAGCCACTGGTGTTACTGATGTCAAAGGCCTCCATCCTGTTGATCCTTTCAAGGCCGATAAGCTCCGCTATCTCTTTCATGGCGCCTATGGTCCTGCCTTCCTCCCGCTTTATCCTCTCACGGTCCTGATCCAGTACCATCTGTGCGTTTTTGGCGGCAAGCTCCACCAGTTTTTCCTTGGCACCCCTCTTAGGCGTGACTATGGAAACCTTACGGCCCTTCTTTTCAGTGAGCCATCCCGTGATCATCTCTCCATCCGGCAGCTCCTCCTGAACATAGATCTCCTTTGGGATAAAAGGTGTACCTGCATAGTACTGCTTTAGAAAAATGCTAAGTATCTCAGGCATCTCGTTTTCTATCCTGACATTGATAAAATAATGCTCCCTGCCGATCATCCTGCCGCCGCGGATGAAGAATACCTGGACCACAGCATCCTCCCCATCGGTGGCACAGGCTACAATATCCTTGTCCTCTGCATCTGCAGAGGTTATCTTCTGCTTTTCCACGCAGTCCATCACGCTCTCTATAAGATCCCTGTAGGTGGCCGCTCTTTCAAACTCCATCTCACTTGAACAGGCCTCCATTTTTTCACGGAGCATCCTGATCACAGGCTTATAGTCACCATCCAAAAAACTCATGGCCTCCCGGACACTCTCACCATAGACTTCGGCGTCAACCTCCCCGGTACATACTCCGGGGCACTGCCCCATATGATAATTAAGGCACGGCCTGTCCTTCCCAAAGTCCCTGGGGAACTTTTTGTTACAGGTGCGCAGATGGTAGATCTTGTTTACCAGATCTATGGTGTCCCTGACGGCACCGGCGCTGGTAAAGGGACCAAAGTATTTATTGCTGTCCTTTTTCATCCTCCGGGAAAAGATCACCCTGGGGTACTCCTCGGTAAGCGTCACGCAAATGTAGGGATAAGTCTTGTCATCCCTGAGCATGGTGTTGTATTTGGGCCGGTGCTCCTTGATCAGATTGTTTTCGAGTACCAGCGCCTCCAGCTCGGAGTCTGTGACAATATACTCAAAGCGTGCGATATGAGCGACCATCTGTTTTTTCTTGAGTCCCTCGTCATGAGAGGGCTGGAAATACTGGTGCACCCGCTTAGTCAGAGAGAGCGCTTTGCCAACATATATTATGGCATCGCGCTCATCATGCATGATATATACTCCCGGCTGATCCGGAAGTTTTTTTAATTCCTCATCGATGATAAAATGTTCGTTTGACATAATAAGATCCTTCGCTCAGGATGACAGGGCCGTCCCAAATAACAGA
>CAMOFS010000159.1 GCA_946613735.1 uncultured Lachnospiraceae bacterium
CCCGATCAAAAATGCCAGCGCAAGGGCTATTACCATATCCAGCATTGATACGCTGGTCACGTTTTCCAAAAAGCTTGATTTAAAAATGTCATTAAATGTAGTCATTTGTTTTCCTCCATATTATTCTTTACTCATACATCCTGCATGCTGCGTATTTCGAATATGCTCCTACCCGCCTGTTTTCCAAGCCCACCGCCATCCGGATGATGTCCGGCAGATAGCCGTCCCATTTTACCTCCAGGATGATGGGGTCATCAGGAACCGGCATGGTGATCACATGTGGGTTTAAAAAGTCCGTACACCGAAGTCCTGTCCTGATGTTGTAATCCAGGGTAACTCTTACATTGCCGGGTATAAATGTAAAAGGCTCCCTGTCATAATCTACTATGGTCTTTGGAGCAAGTCCCGTGGTCTTCATCTTGGAATACAGTTCCCGGATCAGTTTTTCATCACTGTCATACATCCAGTCTGTGTCTCCATTAACTATCCTTTGGGACTCCTCAGCCGAAAGCTTTGCCATGGCCTTTTCTCCCAGCCCGTTTTCCTTGCTCTTTTTTTCAAGTCTGATAAAGGACGTGTCGAAATTGTAATACCTGATTCGAAATTTTTCCCGGTTGTCCACTCCGTCTACCTTTTCCCTAAGTGCCTTGTCCCCCGGGGTATCAAAATACAGGCTCCTGATCAGGTACTTTCCATCTATGGCATTTGCATCAGAACCCGCCACGGCCTTCATCCGTTGTCTTATGGTCAAAAGATCCGCATATGATATCTGATGCTTTATTTCATGTCTCTTTCCCATTCTTAGCACCTCCTTTCCATAAAAAATAGAGCCACTTCCTTTGAAGTGACTCTAATATAAATGCCAAACCTAAAATTAACCTTAAATAAACAAAAACTATTTATGCCCTATCTGCCCTTCCTGCTCTCGAAATGTTCATCAATATTTCTGATGAGCTCCTCCGGGGCCTGAGTTTTCAGCAGATACTTCTCCGGCTTTAGAGCTAAAACGCTCATGACACTTTCCTTGTCATCCTTTGCGGTAAGCATCATAACCGGGATGGTGGCGGTAGAAGCCTCGGAACGTATCATCTCCAAAACCTTAGCTCCGGAGATCACAGGCATCTCATAGTCCAAAAGGATGAGATCCACAGGGTTTTTTGCCAAAAAGGTGATACCGTTCATGCCGGAGTTTGCCATGTAAACCCGGTACTTATCCGACAGCAGGTTTTTCATGGTACGGAGCATGGTAGGGTTATCGTCTATAATGAGGATCTTTTTCTTCTGCTCGGCCTCTGCCCCCTTTGCCATGGTCTTTTCCAGAGATGCCGCCAGCTCCTTAACGTTTAGAGGTCTTACAAAGCTTTCGGTTATCACATGCATGGGCATGCCCGCCTTTAAAGTATCTATCTCCTCGGTACTTCCGATGATATAAAAATAGTACTCCTTTTCAATGACCGTATCCTTTAAATAAACTATCGTGTCGGTAATCTCGGAAAGATTTCCGTCCACGTACAGTATCCATACAACAGGAGGATCTGTAAGTTCCCCTAAGGCTTTTACTGTGGGAGCGCACGCCTCCACTTTAAAATCCTCTCTCTTTAAACCGTTTACTATGGCATTGAACATAAAGCTCTTTTCTTCACCTATGAGTAAAACTTTCCTATCCATATCGAATCCCTATCCTTTTATTTCTTTTAAAATCTGATCCCTATCCAGATTCCTGACCAAAACCTTAAGCCTGTTATACAGCTCCTCCTGGGCAGGGTTCAGATGGTAATCCTTTAACTGTGCTATTATATCATCTGCGCCGTCATAGTCAAATGCTTCCACAAACATCCCTATACCGGATATGGCCTCGTCAAAGGCACCGTCCTCTATGGCAGGTCTCGTATCCTCCTCTACGGCAGCTGATCCGCCGGAGGTGCTCCAGTCTCCAGGCTTCGCCAGATCCGGGTCTATAAATGCCAGCCTCTCCTCATAGCTCTTGTATTCCTCTATCAGATCCGGAGTCTTTTCCAGGATATCATCTATGGCTCTCTGGTCACCGCTTTTAGCCCGATCCCCAAGCGCCTCCATTTCCTTTGCCATGTCAGAAAGATGTGTCGCACCTATAAGCCTGGCCGAGCTTTTCAGTCCATGAACCAGTACAGTGTAGTTGTTCCAGTCTGCCGCAATATTTGCTATCTCTATATTTAAACTGGTGCTGCCGATGCCTGCCAAAAAGTCCTGGGCCGCTGAAAGAAGGATGTCCTCCTTCATGCAGTTTTTAATGGCTTCCTTGTAGTCGATACCCTCAGTATTCTTAAGGATCTCCAGCCTGTCATCCGCATCTGAGCCTTCACTGCCCACTCCGGTTTTCTCAAAGTCCTTATCATCCGGCATGATCACCTTGTCCCTGGGAAGATAATGTATCAGCATCTCCTCCATCCGCTTTGAGTTAATAGGCTTTGACAGATAATCGGTAAAGCCCTCCTTTATATATATCTCCCGGGAACCGGAAATGGCATTTGCAGTAAGTGCAATCACCGGAGTCCTCCTGTTTTTATTGTCCTCATCCTGCTGCATGGCATGATAGGTCTCCGCTCCGTCCATCCCCGGCATGCGATGATCCAAAAAGATCAGGTCATATTCCTTCTTTTTTGTCATATTTAGGCACTGGGATCCACCGTCCGCTGTATCTATCTGCATGGCGGTATTTTTCAAAAGTCCCTGTACCACGGTCAGATTTACAGGTGTATCATCCACCACTAAGATCCTTGCATCGGGTGCATGGAAACTCTCTTCATACTCCGGTACATTTTCAAGTGATCTCTCATATGTCTTTGTAAAGTCTCCGATGGGCTCCCAGCTTATAACCTTTTGGATCACCCTAAAGGCAAAAGTTGATCCCTCACCATATACACTGTGCACCTCAAGCTTCGAGTCCATCAGATCCAGAAGGCTCTTTACAATACTCATGCCAAGGCCCGTGCCCTCGATATTGCGGTTGCGTTCCTCATCTATCCTTGTAAATGCCGAAAAGAGATTCTTTTGGTCCTCCTCCTTCATACCGATGCCTGTATCTGATATTACGAAACGGAGCATGACATTTTCAGGGTTTGAGGCACATCTTTCGAAATCCAGCTTTAGTGTGATGGATCCCTGCTCCGTGTATTTTACCGCATTGGTCATGATATTCATGGCCACCTGCTTCAGACGTATCTCATCACCATAGAGCATATGTGGAGTGATCTCATCCACATCCACTATCAATTCCACATCCTTTTCACCCAGTCTCTGACGGGCAGTGTTGATCAGGTCATTTAATACCGATGCCAGCTCGTACTGCACAGGCACCAGTTCCATCTTGCCCGCCTCCAGCTTTGAAAAGTCCAGAATATCATTTACAAGGGATAAAAGCGTGCGCCCGGAATTTTGTATATCCTGTGCATATCTTAATATGTCCTTATCCCTTGCCTCACGAAGTATCATCTCATCCATTCCCAGGACCGCATTTATGGGAGTCCTGATCTCATGGGACATATTGGATAAAAAGTTGGTCTTGTTCTTGGCTGCTGCCTGAGCCACCCTCAGGTCCTCCTCCAGACGTTTTTCCCTTTTGATATCATCGATATGCGCGGTTATCTCCTTCGTGGTGGATACCAGCGTTTTATAAAGCTGCTCGATCTCATCCCCCGTGCTTATCTCAAGTCCCGCCTCCTTGTCTGCGATCTGAACGCGGTTCGTCGTGGTCTGGTCGGAAAAAAGTCTCATGGCCACGGTCATCTGCTGGATGGGAAGGGCGATGTTAGTTTGAGCCTTGAAATTGAAAAAGCAGATTATGGGCACCACTATATCAAAAAGATAGAGGATGATCTTTGCATCAAAGGTAGCCCCCAGCTCCTTTATAATGTCGGGATTTATATAATACCCTGACACATCAGTTGTACCATACATGACGGGAGAAATCCCCAGGGAATCAAAAATGGGGATATACAGCCAGGAGTGGGTCTCATGCTCCGAACCCATCTCAGGTATCAGCATGTTTGCAAAAGCTGCAGCGCACACTGCCAGAAGCAGTCCCTCCAGAACAAAGTACCAGGTCATCCTGGAAGAAAGCCTCCATTTCATCGACGGCATCCAGAAGCAGTACTCGTCATCATCTATGAAGCGATATTCATTTTTAAAGCCTGCCATGGGAAAAACGGATACGAGTCTGCGTGGTGCAAACCTAAGGAACAGATAAATGATGGTATAGTCTATAAATACCATAGGTGCCACCACAGCGCAGCTGTATATGATACCCGAAGGGTTAAACTGTGAAAGCGCTCTGTTTGTGATAA
>CAMOFS010000160.1 GCA_946613735.1 uncultured Lachnospiraceae bacterium
CGAAGAGCATCCCGGATATTACGGCAGCGAGGAGTTTAACTTTTTCCTTTCCGTGCTCTTCCCTGAGCAGGAGCTTGCCATCATGGATTACAACCGTGTGGTTCGTGACCTTAACGGCTTAAGCGAGGATGAGTTTTTAAAAAAGCTCGGCGAGGTCGCAGAACTTAAAAGAGATGATACGGACGTATTAACCCCCGAAAAAAAAGGACAGTTTGTCGTATATTTAAGTGAGAGGTGGTATCTCTTTGAGTTTTCGGATAAGGTTTTAAATGATGATCCGGTAGACGGACTGGATGTTGCTTTATTGCAGAAATACGTCCTCTCCGGGCTTTTGGGAATAGATGATCCGACTACCGACGACAGGATAGATTTCGTCGGAGGCATCAGGGGATATAAAGAGCTTTCACGCAGATGTCATACCGATATGCAGGTGGCATTCGGTATGTATCCCACCGCCATAGGAGAGCTTTTTGCCGTTGCAGACGCCAACCGGCTAATGCCGCCCAAGTCCACCTGGTTCGAGCCTAAGCTTCGAAGCGGAATATTTATTCACGAGATTTGAGAATAGTTATATGTCAACGATTATCAGTTTATTAACAATTGCAACATGGGTATTTGCCGTTTGGTTCATGCTTGTACGTATAGAAGACGGATACTGCAAAAAGGATCTTATTTTAAAGTCCTGTGCCTCGGCTTGTATAGTACTTGTCGGTATCGTGGCCAATATCCAGTGGATACTTACGATTCGGCCGGAGCCTCTCCATGGTGAGATAAGCTTTCATTATCTGATAGGTATTGCGCTTATCTTTGGGCTTTTGGGAGATGTGCGCTTGGGACAGTCCCATATCATTAAGGATAAAAAGGTTCGGTATAGGAAAGAGGGTATCATCTGCTTTGCCATTGACCATATTTTAAACATCATTGCCATGATGCTTGCTTACGATATGACATATATAAAGTATGTTATCATAGCATTTGCCCTTGCAGTTGCCATGGGAGTTATTGTCGGATTCGGAGGCAGAAAGTTTGGCTTCCATTTTGGCAGATATACCGCCATGGTTTCCGTGTATGTGGGACTTTTGGCACTGGATGTATTTTTGGCATGGGCACTTTATCATTCGACCAATGTTGCTTTTGATGCCGCTACCTTGGAGTATGAGACTACCATAGCCTCGGAGGCGTATCAGGCAGCGGTTGCAGCCGATCCGGCAGCAGTCATCGCCGCACCGGTCATGACACCGTTTATGGGAGCATTTAAGGCCATAGCTGCAGGTCAGCTTGCCTTTATCATATCAGATGCGACACTTGCACCCATGTATTTCGGCAAAGTCGGAAACAAACCGCATTTTGTGATAGTTAATCATTTTACATATTATCTGGCCCAGCTTCTTATGGCTGTGTCACTGATCACCTTTTAGAGTAGGAGAGTAGGATGAACAGGACAAAGGAGTTATTAAAAAAAGCTGTAACGGCGGTTTTGCTGGCTACACTCATAGTTGTGGCTCTACCGTCTTTTTCCATGACATCTTATGCCGCAGGCTACAAGATAAAGATCAATCGCGCCACCAATGTGGTCACGATCTATAACAGCGAGGGCGAGGCGGTTAAGGCCATGACCTGTTCCACCGGCGGAGGCAACACACCGCTGGGTACTTTTTCTGCCGGTCAGAAATACCGCTGGCAGACACTTGACGGACCCTGCTACGGACAGTACTGCACCCGTATAACGGGACATGTGCTTTTCCACTCTGTATGGTATTACAGCTATGATCTGAATTCACAGTCCACTGCCCAGTACAACAAACTCGGTACAGCGGCTTCACACGGATGCGTCAGGCTTACCGTTGCGGATGCAAAGTGGATCTATGACAATGTGCCTTCCGGTACATCCATAACTATTTTTGACGGTACCGAAAAGGATGATCCTCTCGGAAAGCCCAAGACCATAAAGGTTTCCGAGGATACCCGCGGAGGCTGGGATCCTACCGACCCCGACCCCAACAATCCCTACAAGGCACTTCGTCCCAAGATAAATGTAAGCGCTGTCAAAAAAGTTGTCAGTTACGGTAAAAAATCCAACTATAAGACGGCTGTCCGCGCCACGGATTCCGGCGGCGGTGACATTACCGGTGACATAAAGATAAAGGGCAAGGTCAACACAAAAAAGCTTGGTACCTACAAGGTGGTATACAGGGTTACGGATGCTTTGGGGCACCAGGCCAAAAAGACCATTAAGATTAAGGTGGTTGACGATAAAAAAGCCAAGATCACAGGAGTATCTTCCCAAAAGGTTGAGATCGATACAAAGCTCAATCTCAGAAAGAATCTGAAGGTAAAGACGGTTGACGGTACCAACCTTTTGAGCAAGACAAAGATCTATGTGCAAAAGCCGTATGAGGAAAAGTACACCAAAGTTTCTTCGGGAAGCTATACCTTTGATATGGCAGGAAAGTATATGGTCAAATACAGTGTGACAAATCCTCACAACAAAAAAGTGACCATCAAAAAGATAAAGGTTGTGGTTTCGGACAGTGGCGCACCAAGGATAAGCGTACCCGCCGAGGAGGATTATTATACGGTTGATGAACAGATAGATCTTTTAGATGGTGTTACGGCGACAAGCCGTGAGGGTGAGGATCTTATGTCCACCATGGTGATCACTGTCAGGACTCCCTCAGGTGAGGAAGCAGTGCCTGCGATCGTGGGAGATACCTGCATTTACAAGTTTGAGGAAGAAGGAAAGTATACGGTTTCATATACTGCGGCCAATAATCTCACACAAAAGAGCACTACGGTAAAGGTTACTTTTAATATAGAATAACGGCCATTTTCAACAGGGGGGGATTGCTATGAAGTTTACAAAGATGCATGGTTGCGGCAACGACTACGTTTATGTAGATGCCACAAAAGAAAGCGTTTCTGATCCGGAACGTGCAGCGGTATTTGTAAGCGACAGACACTTTGGCATCGGCTCCGACGGGCTGATACTGATCGAGCCCTCGGAGGTTGCGGACTTTACCATGAGCATGTTCAATGCCGACGGAAGCCGTGGCGAGATGTGTGGCAATGGTATCAGATGTGTCGGGAAGTATGTCTATGATCATGGCCTTACGGACAAGGACGAGATTACCATAGAGACCCTGGCCGGTGTTAAGACACTTAAGCTTTTTGTTAAAGACGGCAGGGTGGAAAGTGTCCGTGTAAACATGGGTGAGCCTATATTTGATGTAAGAAAGATACCGGTTATCTTTCCTGAAAATGAGATGACAGGTGTGCCCATGGAGGTCGACGGTACAATATATAAGGTTTCATGCATTTCAATGGGAAATCCTCACTGCGTTACCTTTTTAAATGAGGATGTCAGGGAGCTTGAGCTTACGGGTATAGGTCCGAAGTTCGAGACCCATTCTACTTTTCCCAAGCGTATAAATACCGAATTTGCAAATATTATAGACCGTACCCATATCCGCATGCGTGTATGGGAGAGGGGCAGCGGCGAGACTCTTGCCTGCGGTACCGGAGCCTGTGCGACGGTGGTGGCTGCCATCCGTGAGGGGCTTACCGAGGATACCGTGGATATCGAGCTTTTGGGCGGCACCCTTACCATCAGCTATGACAGGGATAAAAACGAAGTCTACATGACAGGACCCGCCACCGAAGTTTTTTCGGGTGAGATATTTCTTCCCGAGGACTTTGTGCGTGATGATGTAAAGATCTATAAGATTAAATGACGGGAGGGTTACTATGAAGCTTCTGGAGCTTATTGATTTTTTTGAGGAAGTTGCGCCGAAAAAGGATGCCCTCGACTGGGACAATGTTGGCCTTTTGGTGGGCGATACAGATTGGGATATAAAAAAGATCTACATAGCACTTGATGCGACGGATGAAGTTGTGGAGGCTGCCATTGACTGCGGTGCCGATCTTATCCTTACGCATCATCCGCTTATCTTTAAAAATGTAAACCGCGTCGACGCCTCTAATTTCGTGGGCAGGAGGATAATAAAGCTTATTGAAAATCATATCGCCTGCTATGCGATGCATACAAATTTTGACATCCATCACATGGGTGCTTTGGCCGAAAAGAGGCTGGGACTTTATCACTCTATTGCTCTTGATGTTACACCCATAGACGGTGTGGCAGATCCCAATGTCGGGATAGGCAGGATAGGATCATTAATGGATGAGAAAAAGACTCTTTTGGAGTATTCCGAGCTTGTTAAGGAGAGATTCGAGCTTCCCTATGTGCGTGTATACGGCGACCATGAAGCTACCATCCATACAGTTGCCATTTCACCGGGATCGGGACGCGGAGCCATA
>CAMOFS010000161.1 GCA_946613735.1 uncultured Lachnospiraceae bacterium
TACAGCTTCAGGATGCAAAGGATGCCGGCGCTGACCTTATGTTCCTTCCCTTCTATTATCAGCAGGCTGCTATCGTATTGAAGCAGGCTAAGGATATGGGCTTCGCTCCCGCTTTCTTCGGTGTAGACGGAATGGACGGTATCCTTACACTTGAGAACTTTGACACATCCCTTGCAGAAGGCGTAATGCTTCTTACACCTTTCGCAGCTGATGCTACAGATGAAAAGACACAGAGCTTTGTTGCAAAGTACAATGAGAAGTATGGCGAGACACCCAACCAGTTTGCAGCTGATGCTTATGATGCCATCTATATCATCAAGGCAGCCATCGAGGCATCAAATGTTACTCCTGATATGAGCGTTGAGGAGATCGGAACAGCACTTAAGGGTGCTATGCCTTCCGTATCCTATGATGGTCTTACAGGAAGCGGCATGAAGTGGGAAGCAACCGGTGAGGTTAACAAGGAGCCCAAGGGTGTTGTTATCGAAAACGGTGTTTACGTATCAATTGACTAATATTTAAAGATTCTTCGCTTCGCTTTAAATGACAAGGGAGGGACGATTCATAGTCACGTGGGGACGCTCCATAGTCACGTGGGGACGCTCCATAGTCACACAGGAGGACGCTCCCCTTTGTCATCTAAAGGAGCGAAGCGACGAAGAATCTTAAAGGAGACCAGATGAGTTTTATAATGTATCTGATAAACGGGATAAGTCTTGGAAGCGTCTATGCTATCATAGCCTTGGGGTATACCATGGTGTATGGAATAGCAAAGATGCTTAATTTTGCTCATGGTGATGTTATCATGATCGGAAGCTACATTTCATTTGTGACCTTTTCACAGATGGGACTGGGGCCTGTGCCCTCGGTGGTTATCTCCATTGTGGTATGTACTGCACTGGGAATGATCATTGAAAGGGTGGCATACAAGCCACTGAGAAAGGCGGCTTCTCCTCTTGCGGTACTCATAACTGCTATCGGCGTAAGCTATCTCTTGCAGAATGTTGCTCTTTTGGTATTTGGGGCCAACCCCATCTCCTACGTTTCCATGCTCAACATTCCTCCCGTAAAGCTGGCGGGTGGTGAGCTTACCATAACCGGGATCACCTTAGTGACCATAGTTCTTTGCCTGGTCATCATGGCGGCCCTTATGGTATTTATTAAAAAGACAAAGGCCGGTCAGGCCATGCTGGCGGTATCCGAAGACAAGGATGCGGCACAGCTTATGGGTGTTGATGTAAACGGTACCATAGCTCTTACCTTTGCTATCGGTTCCGGACTGGCAGCAGTGGCGGGTATTTTGCTTTGCTCCGCTTATCCCACCCTTACACCGTACACAGGAGCCATGCCCGGTATCAAGGCCTTCACGGCAGCAGTATTCGGAGGCATCGGATCCATTCCCGGAGCACTGGTTGGCGGCATCCTTTTGGGAGTGATTGAGATTTTAGGACGTGCCTACATCTCATCCCAGCTTTCAGATGCCATCGTATTTGCAGTGCTCATCATTGTACTTTTAGTCAAGCCTACAGGTATCCTGGGCAAGCCCATATTTGAGAAAGTGTAGGTGATGGCTATGAATAATAAAAAATTAAAAACAAAGATCACAACATTTCTTATAGTTATAGCGGCATATGTAGTAGTAGAGATCCTGCTTCTTACGGGTAATATGTCGTCACTTTTACAGGGGCTTTTGGTTCCCCTTTGTACCTATTCTCTTTGCGCCGTCGGACTGAACCTGTGCGTTGGATATCTTGGAGAGCTCTCCCTGGGACATGCAGGCTTTATGTGTATAGGCGCATTTACCGGAGCATTTTTCTCTGTTACCACGGCGGATGTTATCCAAAATGATACGGTGCGCTTCCTTTTGGCCCTCGTCATCGGGACGGCTTGCGCAGCGGTTTTCGGATTTTTGATCGCCATACCTGTTCTCAGGCTCAATGGAGACTATCTTGCCATAGTTACCCTGGCCTTTGGAGAGATAATCAAAAATGTGATAAACGTACTCTATGTGGGCAAGGACTCAAAGGGCTGGCATGTATCATTATCAAGCCAGGCCGAGCTGGGTCTGGAGGCCGGTGGAGTTACTTATATAAACGGTGCGCAGGGTATAACGGGTACTCCCCACAGCAGTAATTTTACCGTGGGAGTCATCCTCGTTCTCATTGCGCTTTTTGTGGTATATAACCTTACTGATTCACGTACCGGTCGTGCCATCATGTCCATCAGGGACAATCAGATAGCAGCCGAGTCCGTGGGTATCAATGTTAAAAAATACAAGCTTTTAGGCTTTACGGTGTCCACAGCCATAGCCGGTACGGCGGGCGTGCTCTATGCACACAACCTGTCGACCCTTACGGCCCTGCCCAAAAACTTTGGCTACAACATGTCCATCATGATACTGGTCTTCGTGGTGCTGGGAGGTATCGGAAGCTTTAGGGGATCTGTAATAGCGGCGTGTATACTGACCCTTTTGCCCGAGCTTTTGCGTGGACTGTCGGACTACCGTATGCTTATCTACGCCATCGTGCTCATTGCCATGATGCTCTTTAACTGGGCACCTGACGCTATCTTCTTCAGAGAGCAGATATTGTCGAAATTCAAAAAACGGGAAAGGGAGGTGTAACCATGGCATTACTTACGGTTAAAAACATAGGCATCTCCTTTGGCGGCCTTCGGGCAGTGGATAGCTTTTCGGTAGAGATAGAAAAAAATGAGCTTTATGGGCTTATAGGTCCCAACGGAGCCGGCAAGACCACGGTCTTTAATATGCTTACCGGCGTATATAAGCCTTCCGACGGATCCATCGTGATAGACGGTGTGGATATTACCGGCAAGAGTAATATCGAGGTCAACCAGACCGGTATCGCCCGTACCTTCCAGAATATCAGGCTTTTTAAGGAGCAGACTGTACTAGACAATGTAAAGATCGGCTTGCACAACCACTACAAATACTCCACCATAGACGGGGTCTTCAGGACTCCTAAGTATAAAAAAGTGGAGAAGGAAATGGATGAGCGGGCCATGGAGCTGCTTAAGGTTTTTGATCTGCAGGAAGAGGCAGAGGTGCTTTCAGCCAACCTGCCTTACGGTAAGCAGAGGAAGCTGGAGATAGCCAGGGCCCTGGCCACTGAGCCTAAGCTTTTGCTTTTGGATGAGCCGGCAGCAGGCATGAACCCCAAGGAGACGAGCGAGCTCATGGAGACCATAAGGTTTTTACGTGATGAGTTTGATATGACCATCCTTCTCATAGAGCATGACATGAAGCTGGTGTCGGGGATCTGTGAGAGACTTACGGTTTTAAATTTCGGCGAGGTTTTAGCAGCAGGCGAGACCTCGGAGGTACTTAACAATCCCGAGGTCATCAAGGCATATATAGGGGAATAGGGATTCTTCGGGCACTTGCCCTCAGAATGACACTGGTAATGTCATCCTGAGCGAAGCGAAGGATCTTATAAGAGGATCATAGATATGGCAATGTTAGAGGTTAAAAATATAGAGGTATATTATGGTGTCATCCAGGCTATAAAGGGTATTTCCTTTGAGGTCAACCAGGGTGAGGTCATTGCACTTATAGGTGCCAACGGAGCCGGTAAGACCACGACTTTACAGACCATCACCGGGATGCTCTCTCCCAAAAGCGGGGAGGTGATCTTTGAGGGAGTTGATATCACAAAGATCCCAGGTCACAAAATCGTTGGCATGGGTATGGCCCATGTACCTGAGGGTCGAAGGGTATTTGCCCAGCTCTCTGTGCTGGAGAATCTGAAGCTCGGTGCATATACGGTAAAGGATACAGCAAAGATAGAAGAGACTCTTAACAGGGTTTACGAGAGCTTCCCGAGACTGGCTGAGAGGAAAAACCAGATGGCAGGAACCCTCTCGGGTGGCGAGCAGCAGATGCTGGCGATGGGACGGGCGCTTATGTCACAGCCCAGACTTATTTGTATGGACGAGCCTTCCATGGGATTGTCGCCTATTTTGGTAGATGAGATCTTCAAGATCATAACGGATATCTCATCCACGGGCACGACCGTACTTTTGGTGGAGCAGAATGCAAAAAAGGCTCTTTCCATCGCGGATCGGGCTTATGTGCTGGAGACTGGTAACATCGTGCTGGAAGGTAAGGCATCGGATCTTTTGAATAACGAAGACATAAAGAAGGCATATCTGGGAGAATAACTATGAAGAATACAGTGATCACAATCGCACGAAGCTATGGCAGTGGCGGAAGACAGCTTGGGATCAAGCTTTCCGACAAGCTGGGCATACCCTATTATGACAAGGAGCTT
>CAMOFS010000162.1 GCA_946613735.1 uncultured Lachnospiraceae bacterium
CATCCTGAGCGAGCGTAGTGAGTCGAAGGATCCCAGCGTAGCGAGTCGAAGGATCTCAACTCAGCCTGTCCGCCAGGCGGGCTATACGGCTGGCATTGATCTCCATCTGCTGCCTGGACAGCTTGCCGTCCCTCAGTGCATCCAGGATGTTCCTGTGATCCTTACGGCTGCCCGGCATAAAGAGGTCTCCGCCCACGGCGCACACCTCATAGGCCTCCATCCTGTCGTGTCTGGAATCCTTTTGCTCATTGCCCAAGACCTCAACCCACCAGTCCGTCATCACCACTCCATCGTAGTCAAACTCACAGCGGAGGATGTAGCGCATCAGATCACTCTTTGACGCAGAGTGGGCTCCATTGATAAGGTTATAGCTGGTCATCATGGCTGCGGGGTCGGAATACTTGATGCAGTACTCAAAGCCCCTGAGGTATATCTCACGGAGAGCCCGCTCACTGACCACACTGTTGTTGTTGGAGCGGTTGGTCTCCTGGTTGTTGCATGCAAAATGCTTGATGGTAACGCCACACCCCGGATGCGCCTGCACCCCGTCGGTAATAGCTCTTGCAAAGGCTCCCGATACAAAGGGATCCTCTGAAAAATACTCAAAATTCCTGCCGCAGCGGATGTCACGGTGGATGTTCATGGCGGGAGCCAGCCACAGGCTGATACCGAAAAGCTCCATCTCCTCGCCCACTATATCTCCGCAGGTCTTGGCAAAGTCCACATCAAAGCTCTGGGCAATAGCCGTAGCAATGGGGATAGCCGTGCAGTACTGGTGATGGATGTCACTCTTTGACTTCGGACGCTTCTCCATGATCTTCATCACGCCCCTGGCAGGTGAAGGCAAAAGCTCCTGCATGGTCTCAGGCATGGTATCGCCCAAGGCATGAACCACACCCTTTTCGTCCTTGAAGTAATCCCTTGCCAGACGAAGCCCCGCAGGACCATCTGCCATGACCAGGCGCTTGATGCCGAGGATGTTGAAGCCTTCAGCAGTCTCGCCCACTGCTCCTGCCACGGAAAAGAGATCCGCGCCTATGAGATTCCCAAGCCCTGCATTGGGATCAAAGGTTCCCAGCATCAGATAGGACAGCTCGTCATCACCGTACTTTTTGATACGTTCATCTATCTCATATTTTTTATCATAGTCCACCACTGTCTGCGGAATGGATGCAGGCTTCATCTCTATTACCGGTATCTTGGAAGAGATCTTGCCCCTGTGCTTGGGCCTTTTGCTCTCAGGCTGCCAGTCACTGTACTGGGGATTATCTATGCCTGCAAAATTCCTTACCTTTTTGACTGTCACTGTCTCAGGCAGGCGGATAACTCCACATATCTGTGTATTGGCAGATGAGTTGCCCAGCCTAAGATAGTAATCGCCCTCCTCAAGGATATATGAGGCATGTGAAGCATCGTAGACCGTGATATCGGACATATTAAAGCTACAGGTTACCTTTTTGCTGGCGCCGGGTGCTATCTCCTTGGTCTTTGCAAAAGCACAAAGCTCCTGATAGGGAGTGTCAACTATCTTGTCCGGCTTGGAGACGTAAAGCTGAACCACCTCTCGTCCGGGACGCTTGCCAGTATTTTTAACCTCGGCAGATACGGTGATCTTTTCACCTTTTGCCTTCACCGTGATCTCAGAGATCTTGAAGGTGGTATAGGAAAGCCCATAACCAAAGGGAAAATGAGGCTTGGTATCCGTGGAGTCAAAGTAGCGATAGCCTACATACACACCCTCACGATAATTGGTGTCATCCCTCTGACCAAAGTCTCCGACCCTGGGGTAATCGTAAAATGCCGCCCAGGTGGTAGTAAGCTTGCCGGAGGGGTAGGCCCTGCCCAAAAGGATGTCCGCCAGCACATCTCCGGTCTCCACCCCAAGCTGGGAAAGCACCAGGATATTGTCCACAGTATCCACCACCGGCGAAAGATCCACAGGACCACCGGCATTGATCACCAGCATAAACTTCTCATACTTTTTGTGAAGAGTGATGATGTCCCTGATCTCAGGGCCGCTTAAAAGGATGTCGCCACCCACCAGCTGCCTGTCGCTGCCCTCACCTGAGGTACGTGACAGAACGTAGATCGCCACATCGCCCTCCCCCTCGATGGGGATATTGTACTCGGGTTCTGGCATCATTACGGAAAGTGCCTCCATCACCGCAAGGGTGTGTTTTTTCCTGGCTCGTTCCTTGATGTCCGCAATAAACTTTTCCCTGGCCTTTTTATATTCTTTTTCATACTCATCCAGCCACTTATCTGTAGTAATGTTGAAGCCTGCGTGTTTGATGCCGTCATAGACATTTACAAAAAATCTGGAATTAACTTCACCGGAGCCGGTGCCGCCCTTTACCGTGCGCCTGACGCCGCTGCCGTAAAGCGCAATATCCCCTGTCTCGGAAAGGGGAAAGTCCCCGTTGCTCTTCAAAAGAACGGTACATCCTGCGATCCCTTCTCTGATACGTTCAAGATGTTCTTTTTCATAAGGATGCATTACCATATAAAAATCCCTCCTTATTCACATTAAGATCCTTCGGGCTGCGCCCTCAGGATGACAAGGCGGCAATCGCAGCCCATGCCGCCTCCGGTCACCCCGGCAATCGCGGCCCATGTCACTTCCGGCCACCCCGGCATTCCGCGTCCCATGTCATTCTGAGCGAAGCGAAGAATCCCTCAGTCAGTCCACTCATAATGATACATCATATCCGCAGGAAATAACAGTTTTTTTTAATCCATCTTCCCTAATAATACTCTTTGTTTTATAATAACCCTATTAACTGACGGGAGGAAGACTTATGGCTGAGAAGCTTACCAGATCGGATGTAGAAAAGATACAACGTGAAATAGAGGATCGCACCCTTAATGAGAGACCCAGGATCCTGGCCGAGCTGAAGGAGGCCCGGGCACAGGGCGATCTCTCTGAGAATTTCGAATACTACGCAGCTAAAAGGGCCAACGGCCAGAATAACAGCCGCATCAGGTATCTGGAAAACATGATCAAAAACGCCATCATAGTGGAGGACGAGGCCACGGAAGGCGAAGTGAGCATGAACAACACCGTCACTGTATATTTCCCTGAGGACGACATGGAGGACACCCTCAAGCTTGTCACCTCCATACGCAGCAATTCCCTCAAGGGCAAGGTCAGTATAGAATCCCCCCTGGGCAAGGCACTTTTGGGGGCAAAGGTGGGCGAAAAGCGCACCGTCAGGGTAAATGACGACGTATCCTATCCCATAGAGATCCGCGCCATCAACACGGACACCGATGACAGTGATGATGAGATAAAAAAGTTTTGATCTTTTATCAGTGTAGCTGGTATCATTTTAGCACCTGTTAATAATGGAGGGGTATACAATGGAACGCGATAAGATCATAATCCAAACAAGCATAGTAGGTATAATCGCCAATGTCTTTCTGGTAATATTCAAGGCATTGGTGGGCTTTTTCACCCACTCCATCGCCATCACCTTAGACGCGGTAAACAACTTATCCGACGCCCTTTCTTCGGTCATCACCATCGTGGGCACCCATCTGTCAGGCAAGCCCGCTGACAAGGATCATCCATACGGCCACGGCAGGGGTGAGTTCGTCAGTGCCTTTGTGATCTCCATGATAGTGCTCTATGCCGGCGTCACCTCCTTTGTCGAGTCCGTAAAAAAGATCATCCATCCCGATGTGCCCGATTATTCCGGCGCCGCACTCATCATCGTTAGCGTGGCAATACTGGTAAAGATAGTACTGGGAATGTATGTGAAGAAAAAGGGAGAAAAAGTAAGCTCCGCTTCGTTGGTGGACTCCGGCAAGGACGCCCTTTTGGATGCTGTCATCTCCTTCACCACACTGATATCAGCCGGAATCTTTATCATCTTCGGGATATCCACAGAGCCATATCTGGGTGCTATCATCTCCCTTATCATCATCAAGTCGGGATATGATATGATATCCGAGGCCATCAGTACCATTTTGGGTGAGAGGGTAGACTCCAACCTTGCAAAGGAGATAAAAAGCATCGTATGTGAGACCGAGGGGGTCTATGGCGCCTACGATCTTGTCCTTCACAACTACGGCCCCCACAGACTTATGGGATCGTTGCATGTAGAGGTGGACGAGGACATGCCCGCCAGCAAGATAGATGTGATCACCAGGGACATTGCAAAAAAAATATATGACAGGTTTGGAATACTTATGGTGGCAGTAGGCATCTACTCCAGAAACACCTCCGATGCCTTTGCCATGGAGGCCCAGGATTTCTG
>CAMOFS010000163.1 GCA_946613735.1 uncultured Lachnospiraceae bacterium
ATGACTGTGTCACCTCATGGGGAAATTTATCACCTAAAAGTGTAGGCAGCACACCCCCTACCTTTGGATTTGCCATGACTATGGCGATGTTCTCATACCTGCCCTCGGTACGCTCTATGGCAGAGCAAAATGTAAGCAGCGCTTCGGTAAACTCTGTGGAAAAGCCCTCACCGAACCTGATAAGCTGGGATAGAATTATGGTATCCTCGCTTTCCCGGCAGATCATACAGATATCCTCGCCATCCTCTCCCTTTATGATGCCGGAATATTCCAGGAGTAAACCATCGGTATTATCCTCTGTGATAAATACTCCCTCATCAAAAAGTCTGTCATAGCAGCTGTATCTTTCTTCTGATGTCATCCCGGAAAAGGGAGTAAAGTCGTGGCTGCTTTTAGTCTTCATGGTAAAAGTAACCATGCGCCTGTTGCCCAAAAAATCAGACACCCTCATGCTGTATATAGGATATCCCTCGCTTACCGCATACCCCATTTGTGTGAAAAACTCAGCCATTCCCACTGATTTTGAGGTAAACTCAGCCTCTATGCCCGAAGCGTATAAAGCCACTTCATCCTCCATCCTTGAAAGAAGCTCCCTGCCCAGTCCCTCTCTTCTAAACGGGGGCGCTATAAAAAAGGATCCAAGCAGAACCGACTCCGTCTCCTCTTCAAAGGTGACTGATGCCGCCCCTGCCGCTGCTCCATCCATGATCAGACCTACTCTAAGTACATCACCTGCTTCTGCCGGTTTGTCATCATAGAGCATCTTGTCAAAATAACTCCGGTTTTTATCTCCTATTCCGGTATACTTTAATCCCTCAATACTCATATACACTCCTCTTTATACCACAGTTTATATCTGACTTACTCCGGTCGGATGCCAATCCCGTCACTTTAACCCCTGTGATCTTCGTTCACGCTCCAAAAGCGAGTTTGCATCCACACCCTTTCCAAAAGCCCGGTCACCATCCTGCGCATAATTCTTTTTTATCTCCACCAGAGATTTTAAGTACTTCTCCAAAGGGGATGCAGGCAGATTATTGTCCAGGTTCTTTTGCCTCTCCGAAAGTAAAGCAGCGTCCAGCTCCTCTATGCTTTTATCTGCCATATCCTTATTCGCAAGCCTCGCATAATATGGGCTTTTTATCATCTCAACCATAGGTCTTATATTCCTGTTTATGTGCTGCATCACCAAAAATCTAGCATTAAGCTCGCCTACAGCCTCATCCGTGAGCCTAAAGAGCTGTTTATCCCTTAGACCCTTGCTGCCCCTGAGCTTCATATATCTGCCAAATATAGCATCCTTTTCAAAGGCTATATTGGATATCGCCATAAGCCTGCCTAAATTCTTATTCGCCAGATCATTTACAGAATTATAGTTAAATTCACGCAGATCCAGCTTCAAAACCTCCGAGAATATATCCTCCATGGCTTTAACCTGGTTTTCTGTCCCTACAGGATCTGATTCATCCACCTTATTATTTAAAGCAGTGGCCATGAAAAAAGCGTCATCAACACTAAGGTGCTTAAGGTATGCAAAGCTTGTGACCACCACCCTGGTATCTCTTTCAAGCCGCATCTCATAAACATCATTAAATGAAATCTCCAGCTGATCTCCCACTGTCTTTACAGATTTATCGTGATCACCGGTCTTATTTAAAACCATCTCCTGCAGCGCTGCCTTTTTCTTATAAGCCTTCACCCTGCTGCTTCTTTTAGGCGCACTTAGGGTTGCCTGCTTACCATGAACCTCCTTGTAGGCCTCCATAACCTTGCTTTCGACGGCATTATCTGTTAATTTCCCGGGCACGAGCTGCTGCCTGAAATCAGGATTTTTTTCCATTACATTCCTGACGTACTGATGCAGCGGCTTACCGGACTTTTCCCACTCCTTTTGTTTTTTGGGGGCGGATTTTTGGATCTGATTCTCCTTCATCAGCTCATCTAAGGTGCGCTTTCCCTCTTTTTTCTTCTCCGATCCTATATTTTTCTGCTTATCGAGAAAGGCTTCCCTGTGGAGGCATATCCGCTCGGAGATATAGTCTGCTATATCCGCGTTTTCACTGTTTTTCATCTCATCATAGGATTTGGTGATCACCACGCTCGATCTGTGTGCCACATCAGAGTCGGAGAAAAGCCCGTTGGTTCTTATTACTTCCCCTGTGTTTTTATCCTTATCGAGACCACCATACTCTTTTTTAAGCTCATCAAAATCGCCCTTATCTATCTTTTTAAGATAAGAAAGCTCTACCGTACCATATCCGCTCCCGTAGCTTGAGGTAAGGTAGGTATCAAAATCCATGGTTTTAGGTACGTTGGCAGACTCCGGCGGCTTAGGAAAATGCACTATGGAATCCAGGTACGTGATTTTATCATCTTCTATGCCTATTATGGTCACATAATGCCCATGCGACAGCATGGAAACCATCTGACCGGAGGCTATGGCACGGTGTATCTCCTTTCTCATGGCATCCTTTAGATTTTGTCTGATAACAAACATTTCCTCGGATGTCTTATCATTTAAGGTGGCCAGATTATAATCCCTTTGGACGAGGGCGACATCAGTCCTCCCCAAGCCATTTTTCTTATCAAAGATTATATCCGATATGGCAAGAATATTTCCGGGAGTAGTTTTATGCTTCCCGGAAAAGACCTCTATGGCCTGCTTTTGCACCTCAAGGCTGGAAGCATCTAAAACCACCTGTGCATTGTCCACCTTATTCAGCTCATCTATGCTGATGTAGTCCGGCTTATAGGCTCTCACATCAGCCGTGGAAAGCGCCGTGGCATTCACATCATTTTCGGTAACCAAAAAGTGATTATAGATCCCGGACAGGGAGCAGGCAAAGCAGTCATTGGAGCCCGGACTTTGTCTCACATACGCAGTCCTCCTGTCTTTTTCTTCAATCCTTGCGCTCCTGTGCACATAAGGCCTCATACCCTTATAAGCATCATGCTCCTGTCTGTCCTGCTGCTTTTTGTAGGATAAATACTGCTGTGTAATTTTAAACAGCTTATAGTGCTCGAAAAAGCCTATGGACTTTATGAACTTAATCGTCTCTACGGTCTCGTTCTCGTTTGCATCAAGTGTATTGTTATAATCTGACATCCTCTTATTTGACATAGCCAGACAATTTTCAAGAAGCTCATCCCTGGCTCCTTTCAGGTAGTACTCATCCGACGGAATATAGCCCTCTTCCTTCCCGAGAAAGCCCGCTACATCCTTCCACATATCCTTAAGCTTTTCCTCGGTAAGGGAGGCTATATCAAAGCTGTCATCTCCATTATTATCCGCAGCCGAAACTTTCAAGCCGGTCGGCTCGGCCATTTTTGCCACTATATTCTCAGCATTTTCGACGGTCTTATTCAGATCTTTATTCTGCTTTTGGTTTTCCTCCCCGACATAATCCTCCTGCGAAAAATCCGTGGAAAATAAGGAGAAATCCTCTTCCCTTTCGACCTTCTCCTTCTGCTTTATAAGCTGCATTTCCATCGTGACAGAACCATGATTGTCCATAGATCACACCCCCATTGTCTTTCTGATATACCACTTCGGATCCTTTATCGATATGCCCGGTATCCCCTTAAATAGATATTTCACGGCATCCGGCCAGGAGGTATAGGCTTCCTTGGAATGAACAAACCCCTGCGTCTCTAAAAAATCTGCTATCTCCTCCGTCGCGATCCTATAGCCCAGGGTCTCTGCTTCATCCTCCAAAAGAATAGACAGACAGTAGCTCACACCGACCTCCCTCAATATAGAGCATGCCTTGTCCATAAGCGCCCGTCCCACACCCAGTCGTCTGTAATCACTGTACACATAGATATAGGTGACGACGGCAAAGACATTGCCCTTTTTTGTGGAGCCTATGACAAACTGGCACACCCCCACAAGAGATGCCCTGCCCTTTTCCCCTTCCTCTGTTACTGCTCCTATAGTAAAGCAGCCCGGATCCCAGTACCTTTTTTTTACAATTTCAGGCAGGATGCTATCCATAAGCCCAAGGCTTTTTTGGGTGATTCGACAAATTTTCACCTGTTACCTCCATCCCATCTTCCCAGCCTTCGGCCGCTATAGCGACCTCCTGCAGGTCGATGGCATCTTTTTTATCAGCCCCAAAATACTGTAAAAAATTATATCAGCATTTTTGCAACAAAAGTGCAACAAAGGGAGACAAAAAATCTGCCTCCCTGTGTCTGCTATGCTTCATCATTTATGGTAC
>CAMOFS010000164.1 GCA_946613735.1 uncultured Lachnospiraceae bacterium
ATGAAAGCACACTTTCCAATCTTTTGGGCATATCTGTGTGATAAGCGCTTAGGGATATAGGATCGTGAGTGATGTTGCAGCGGCCGTTACCGGTCACGGAAAGTTTTTTACCCACTACCTCCTGAGGCTCGATCAGTAATACCCTTTTTTCTCTTCTTGCGGCAGTTATGGCTGCCATCATGCCGGAGGCCCCGGCACCAAGGATTATTGCATCATAATTCATATTATTTCCATTCTTAAAGATTCTTCGCTTCGCTCAGAATGACAGTGTGCCATGTCATTCTGAGGGCGTAAGCCCGAAGAATCTCTATAACAATCTAAGCTTAACTGCAAGGCGGACCAGTATTCTCCCGCCGGGGAATCGCTCCAAGTCCTCGGCACTTATGCCACGGATAAGAAGCATCACCACAAAGTATACAAAGGCACCGGCTACAATAGCAACTATACAGGATATGGCTGCATTGTGGGTGATAAGGTGCAAAAGCTGATATACCAAAAATGCTGCCAGCCCCATTACCGCCGAGGAAATACCCGGCAGAAGGTACATGGATCTGAAATCCTGATGAGCACCACTATATTTGACCACCGCCAGATTATTTAAAAGACACATAACGAATGCATAAAATGCATTGGCATATACCACCGCAAAAATATTCAGATCAAAGGAACGCAGAGCCACAACCAAAAAAACAAGCTGGAGCACCAGGGCTATAGCGGCATTGCGCACCGGGATCCGAAGCCGGTCGATGCCCTGCAAAAGGCCGTTTGACAGGGTGGATAAGGAATAAAAAACTATGGCCATGGCTCCAGCCAAAAGCATATTACCGGAGGTGGGATCGCTGTCGGAAAACATAAAGAGCATTATGGGACCTGATAGCACTGCCATACCAACCATACAGGGAAAGGCCACGATCAGAATAAACCTGGTGGCCGCCTGGATCTGGGTCTGAACCCTGCCCATATCTCCGGACTGGAATGCGGTGGTTAGGGTGGGAACCGCAGAAGCCGCTATAGCTGAAGCAATGGAGATAGGAACATTAATAAGCACCTTGTACTCTCCCGTATATACTCCCCACCATTCAGAGATGGTCTTCGCATCATAGCCCTGTGAAAATACAATGTTTTTAAAAATACCCTGATCCAGGATGGACGAGATATTATAAAGCGTGGTGGACAAAAGCACTGGAATAATGGTAAGTATCAAAACCTTCATGATCTCACCGTAGCTTTCCACATTTTTCTTGTGGTCACGAAGTACTCTCTTTTTAAACCTTCTGCGATATACCAGATAGATAAAGAGCATGAACAATAGTCCGGCCACAGCTCCCGTTGCAGTACCCAGTGTACCTCCGGCCGCTCCGTAGGCCGGTCCGTAGTTTTCATTACCCAGTACCCCGCCGATCCTCATACCATAGGAAAAAAGATAGTACGCTGCCACGATAGATATGATGGCGTTAACTATCTGCTCAATGATCTGAGATATGGCCGAGGGGAGCATGGTATGCAGGCCCTGGAAAAAGCCGCGGAAAACTCCCAACACAGCCACGATAAGGATAACCGGTGCCAGCACCCGTAGGGGAATGGCACTCATAGGAGTCTTTAGAACTCCGGCAAAAAAGTCCGCGCCAAAATAGACCACGCACATAAAGGTGGTACCGCTGATAAAGGCAAATAAAAGGGAGCCCTTTAAGACCTTCATGGTATTTTTGCTCTGTCCCTGCTCCATCCGGGAAGCTACAAGCTTAGATACAGCCAACGGCAGGCTGTAGGATGAAATGATGAGGATGATACTGTAGATTTCAAATGCAGTACCATAATAATCATTACCCACTTTGCCAATTATACCCTTTAAGGGTACGCGATAAAGCATCCCAACTATACGACTTATTATGGACGCTATGGCAAGGATGGAACCCTGGACTATGAAGTTGTTGCTACTTTTTTTATTTGACATATTCTTTTAAAAAGATTCTTCGCTCCGCTCAGGAGTACGGGAATCTCGGCGAATCATTTCATGATTTGCCGAGCGGAAACCTTCGCTTTGCTCAGGTTTCCCTGTTGTCGAAGTCTTTAACGGTTTTATAGTATTGGTTTTCATCCATCTTCTGTCGCTCTATAAGACAGATCCAGGTATTGCCTGGAGCCAGGACCAGCTCCTTTTTGTCTTCATCATAAAACTTAGTAGGCTTGGTATCACCCGTCTTTTCCCAGGTGATATCCACCATCTTTCCGTTGCAGATGTATTTGCCCTTGCCTTCTCCCACTAAGGGAAGGTTCAGGTAATCCGTACCGGAATAGAGACTGGACTCACCTGCCGTGGTGTACAGGATGATGTTTTTCACGGAGACCTGCTCATCATCCAGGGCATCTATCTGCTTGTCACCAAACTGGTATCTGTCGTAGGATTGGCTCTCCTTGTTATAAACAAAATATGGCTTGTTGTTGTAAAAATAAGGTTTGACCACGGCGCAGTCTTCACCTGATGCCGCAGAATTAAGAATAAGCGAAGGATCCTCGGGGTCATGATACTCATCCTCTTCAGAGAAAACAAAATGCGTGCCGGGATCATCCTTGTAGCTCTTTTTATAACCCTTGATGTCTATTCCCTCATCTATCATCTTGCCGTTGGTAAAACAGTTGTGCGGAGCCTTTTTGTCAGAGGTCCTGTAAAAAACGGCATTGGAAATGGCTCCATCCATGGCATTAAGGTCATCCACGATACCGGTGTTCAATACCTCCTGGCCGTGGACACTCTGTCCCACATGGCAGTATATGGCATCATACTCAGAGGCCAGGTATACATAGTAGGGGCGACAGGAACGCACATTACCAAACTGCTTTAGCTTGTGATAGCTGTTGGAAATGCCCATAAGACGGGTAATGCCGCCTTCCACCGGACATTCATATATGACCCCGCATGAATTAAGACCGTACTGCGGCAGAGACATGGTGGTGTTTTCTATCATAAGAGCAAGGGGTCTCTTTTTTGCCCAGCTCTCCTTGATATAGGTACCTGTCAAAGGCGAAAGTCCTCCCTCCGGAACCGGAAGGGTCTCTTCTTCCACCACAGGCTCTTCTACTTTTTCAATCTCAGTAGAAGGAATCTCCTCCTCGCCAGCCTTTTCCCCAAGTATCACCACTACCACCACCAGCAAGACTATGGCGGCAATACCGATACCTATTAGTATGGCAAGATTTCTCTTATCTCTCAATGATAAGCCGTGTATGCCTATCCTGTTAACCTTCTTTTTGTTATCCCCCGACATTATTAACCCTCTCTTGTGATACCTAACTCATTTAAGATATCATCCTGTCTTTTTTCCATGTCCTTACGTTCGTCTTCATCCATGTGGTCGTAGCCTAAAAGATGAAGCATTGAATGAGCGATCAAAAACGCATACTCCCTCAATACCGAATGACCAAATTCTCTTGCCTGGGAAAGTACTCTCTCATAGCAGATGACAATATCCCCCAGCATAGCCTCTCCTGTATCCGGATGAAAGGCATCCTCCATATCATAAAGCTCATCAAAGGATCCCGTTTCGGAAAAATCAATCATGGGAAACGACAGCACATCTGTAGGTGCATCTATCCCCCGTGCATCCCGATTCATCACCCGGACCTCATCGGCTGAGGTGATCAAAAGCTCCACCCTGGCTTCATAGGGAAAGCCCTCATGCTCCAATACGCCTTCCACCACCATGGCTGCCACATCAAACGGATCAAAATCAAAGCCATCGATGTCGAAGCTTTCGTTTTGGTTCTCATTTCCCACTTCACTTGAAAAATCCAGGGTCATAACAGATTCTCCTTAAGTATCAGGCAGTCCCTGATACGCAGATACTGGTTCATGGTAAGCCCGCAATCGTCATACATACCGTTGTTGGAATGCTCGGTAAGTGTCTGGTATATGAGCATCTCCTGGTTCCAGGAGCTCTCCATGGTCTCCTCTCCTATAGCTTCTATCCTCGATACCAGTGAATCCACCATCTGTACTATGGCCGATTCAATGGTGGATGGCTTTTCTACCATTCCCTGATACTCAGACAAGATCTTTGTTACAGCAGCGGGAAGACAGTATTCCGAAGCAATCAAAACATTGTTGTTAATGAGAGGCTCACCCCTCATTACGCCTACTCTGTAGTATAGGCCCGCCACTCCAACCAGGTGGACGTTTTTGCCGATCTCGGCAGC
>CAMOFS010000165.1 GCA_946613735.1 uncultured Lachnospiraceae bacterium
ATCCTTGCCGAAATATCCCAAAAGCTTGTCATAACGCCCGCCCTTTACCACAGGCTCTCCCACATCATAGGTATATCCGTAAAAGATGATCCCCGTATAATACTTATAGGGCGAGATAAGTCCCAGCTCATAGGTGACGTACTCATCACGGCCGTCCTTTTTAAGCAGTCCGTCAAGCTTCTCTAAGTACAAAAGAGCTTCATGTATCTTAGGATAATTCTGTGCAAAAGGCATCATGTCGCTCCACTCATCCGGTCCGGAATAAAAGGAGGTCAAAAGTGTAAACAGCTTCTTTTTATCATCGGAAATACCTGACCTGTCAAGGTACTCCATAAGACCGAAGGTATTTCGGTTGTTGATTAGATCGGCAATCTCAGCGGTCTCAAATTCAGAAAAACCGCAGGCCTCCATAAGTCCGTAGAAAATGGCGGCATGGCCGAGAGAGATCTTGATATCATCAAAGCCCGCAGCAGTCATGCAGGACACAGCAGCAGAAACTATCTCCGCATCGCCCTCCACTCCTGTGTCTCCGATAAGCTCGGCACCAAGCTGGGTGCTCTCTTTTAGTCTGCCCTGAAGACTCTCGTTATTGATATAGACATTGCCTTCATAACAGAGGCGAAGCCATCCTGTATTATCGGAAAAATACTTGGAAGCTGCCCTGGCAATGGAAGGGGTGATGTCCGGACGAAGCACCAGGGTGTTGCCCTCCTTGTCAAAGAACTTGTATAGATCCTTTGAGGGTGTGGTGCCCACATCGTGTCCGAAAATATCAAAGAACTCGAAGGTGGGTGTCTGGATGCGCTCATAGCCAAAGCTCCTGATGGACTTCATCATGGCATCAGACATCTCCTCTTTTCTCAAGAGCTCACCGTCGTATATATCTCTCACTCCTTCGGGAGTATGTAACATCTGATTCATATTAACCTCACTTTAGTTCGCTAATGCGCTACTTCGGTAGTATTATAAAGTATATCGTACCATAAGTCAACCTTTACGGTCGGGATATGATCACTATGAAGTCCACCGAAACTCGAAAAAACGAGTTTCTACGTGGACATTCATAGCTGATCATATCCCTCTTATCCTGTAAACAGGGTAGATTGGTGTGTTAGTTCAAGTAGCCGATCCCTTTGAGGGTCGGTGGTGAACTAACACACCGATCTACCCGTCAATTCCCAGCTCGATCCAAATCCTTCTGTATCATATCCAGGTAAGGAACCGGAATCCCCGGACGTGAAGCGAAGAAAAACTCCGGCTGTAATTCATTGATCCTGAAGCTCTTTCTTCCCCCGGAGGCCATACGATCAAAAAACACCCGCGCCAGATCATAGGTTAGGTAATAGAATTCATCCCGGGAGGTAAAATAAATAAGAAAAAAAGCAACCCCATCCTGGATCTGCCATTTTTCCATAAACTCCATCTGATGCTCATGGATATTGGCCAGCGGAAATGTATCTTCACTACACTCCTTTGCATCAAAACACACCGGCACTCCCTGAACAACACCTATATAATCCACGGTGCTCTTCTGGTCAAAATACGCCAGTGTGATATGTCTGGTATTCTTATCAATATTGATAGGGGTTATGGGTGTAGGGATCTTTTGGATGAGAGCCAGATCACTCTCTCTGTAAACCTCATTGGTACGATTGATAAAATCCTCTAAGGTAGACCCCCTAAGCCCCCGGGAACTCCAGGTTGCCATCAATACCTTCCTTGTGACATACGGCAAAAAAAATATCAGGCAAAGGTGAAACTATGCTTCCGATACCCGGAAGTACTATTTCCGCAGAATGTAAAAGCTGATATTTAATCCCGTAATGTGTTCTGTAATATTCATTGCTCTTAGCATCGGCGTACTTGGGATCTCCTATAAGCGGATGTCCTATACTCTTAAGGTGAGCCCTGATCTGATGTGATCTGCCGGTCAAAAGCGAAACTCTAAGGAGTGACAGCCGATCACTACACGCCACTGTGTGGGTGTGGGTCTCTATATATTTTGATCCCGGCACCTCATCCACAGTCACCGATGCAATATTATCTTTATGATCCTTTTTCAAAAACCCTTTAAGGACCAGATCCTTATCTATCCTGCCCTCACAAAGGCAGTAATAATACTTTTTAATGTCCTTATCACGAAGCCAACGTGAAAGCATCTCCTGTCCACGATAGGTCTTACCGGCTAAAAGAATGCCTCCGGTATTACGATCCAATCTATTGGCAACAGAGGGCTTAAAGGTCATAGCATGATCCGGAGACAGTGCTCCGGATCTCTTAAGGTAAGACAATATATACTCGTTCATTGATACCACGTCCCCGCTGTCCTTTTGGGAAAGGATACCCACGGGCTTGTCAACGGCTAAGATATCATCATCCTCATAGAGGATATTAAGGTCAAAATCATACTCCTTAATATCCGTCATGGCACCTGAGAACTTTTCAAAGGTCTCATCGGAAAAGAAGATCCTGATCACATCGGATCTCTGTAGCACCTCCTTGCCGGATGCCTTTTTACCGTTAAGCGTGATATTCTTTTTGCGAAGCATCTTGTATAAAAAGCCGCTGCCTGCATTGGGCAAAAGATGGTTCAGATATCTGACCAGCGTCTGACCGTAAGCGACTTCATTAACCTCAATCTCCTTCATGGGATATCAGTCTTTTTTGAAAAACTCGTCTGGAATGTTCAAAACCTGCTGCTCATTTTTGGCAGACACATCGGTCTTGTTGACAGCCGATGTCTCCGGGGCCTTTGTAGCGGCGGGCTTGGCCTCAGGCTTTTGGGCCTCTTCCTTCTTGGGCTCGGCTGCAGCTGTATCCTTAGCAGCATCGGGCTTGTCTGAAGGAGCCGGATCCTTTTGGGCGGGCCTTTGTGCCGACTTGGGCTCAGGCTGAGGATTGAGTTCCTGACGATTGCTGACTATAACGTCCAGATAGCCCTGCATGGTATTGAGGAAGGTCTCATTCCTGGCTCTGGTGGTATCGATGGAGCTCTTTACCACATCCTGAACGCTCTTCAACAGCTCATCCGTATATGCGATGGCTCCCGTCCTGATGTCATTGGCATCATTAGTAGCCTTATCCAAGATCTCCTGAGCCTGCTTGGACGCGATCATCACCACCTCATTGGCATGTGCATAGGCATCCTGCATGATCTGATGCTCTGATACCAGCTCATTCTTGGTGATCTGCGCCTCAGCAATGATGGCCTCTGACTTAGCTCTGGCATCCGCCAAAATGGCCTCTTTATTGCTTATGATCTTTTGATAGCGGCGGATCTCCTCGGGAGTCTTGGCTCGAAGCTCCTCCAAAAGACCATCCAGATCATCGCGGTTGACCACGATCTTGGTACTGGAAAATGCAGCGGGCTTGCAGCTGTCGATGTATTCCTCTAACTCATCAATGATGTCTTCAATCGCACTTGCCATGTGACTTTGTTCTCCTTTTCTTTACATCTACCATTTAAAGGACAAATGTAATCATTTACGTTTATTGTATTCAGCCTCGATCAAAGGTATTATCGAAGCCGGAACAAACTTTGATATGTCACCGCCGAAGCTGGCGAATTCCTTGACAATAGATGAGCTTAAGTAGGAATAATTAAGATCCGTAACCAAAAATACAGTGTCAAGATCCGGATACTGCACCTTGTTGGTCTGGGCTATCTGCAGCTCATACTCAAAATCCGTGACGGCACGAAGTCCGCGGACTATGGTCCTGGCCTCTTTTTTTCTGGCAAAATCTACCAAAAGTCCGTCAAAAGCCTCCACCTTTACATTGTCAAGATCTTTAAGTAAATCCTCTAATATAGTAACACGAACATCAGCATTAAACAATGATATTTTTTGGCTGTTTAAAAGCACTGCAACTATGATCTCATCAAACATTCCGGCTGAACGTTTGATGATATCTAAATGTCCAAATGTGACCGGATCAAAGCTTCCGGGATATATCGCTCTTCTCATGCTTCCTCAATAAAGATGTGTTTGTTGGTCTTGTAACTCTTTTCCCTTACTATCTCGTAGGGCGTGTCCAAAATGTCAAGCTTGCGGTCTAAAGCTGCCTCTACTATTATGATGCCGTCCTGAGCCAAAAGCCCCTGCTGGCTTATCTCTGAAATAACCTGTTCCTCTATATGGAGGTCATAGGGCGGATCCATATAGATGATATCGTAGGGCCCGTCGTCCCT
>CAMOFS010000166.1 GCA_946613735.1 uncultured Lachnospiraceae bacterium
CCTGTCTTGAGACCCGGATCATTCCTCGGTTAAGCTCATCCAGCCTATCTTTTAAGCCGTATTCCTCCAGCTTTATCCTATTGGCAGTAAAGGTGGGTGCATACAAAACCTGGGTGCCGGCCTGAATATATCGCTTCTGAAGCTCTACCATGGCCTCCTTGTGCTCATAGATCCACAGCTCCGGGCACACACCGGTGGGCAGCCCTGCCTTCTGTAGATTGGTTCCGGTGGCACCGTCTAAAAATAGCGGATGTTTTTCAATTAAACTGTATAACTTCTTTTTATCCATAATTTCTAAAAGAGATTCTTCGCTTCGCTCAGAATGACAAAAACTACCCATAGTTTCAAAGAGCTTCTTCGCTTCGCTCAGAATGACAGGGATTAACGGAAGTACTCTACACCGGCCTCAAAGATATGCATATCCTGCTGACCATAGATATTCTTGGCAACGCCCTCCCCTATGCGCTCACTGTGACACATCTTGCCAAGTACGCGTCCGTCGGGACTGGTAATTCCCTCAATGGCCATATAGGATCCGTTGATATTCCATTCCTCGTCCATGGTAGGCACTCCATCCTCATTGACATACTGTGTAGCAACCTGTCCTGAGGCAAAAAGCTTGTCCAGCCATTCCTTGGAAGCCACAAAGCGTCCTTCACCATGGGATGCAGGAATATCATAAGTACTTCCCAGCTCAGCCTTTTTAAGCCAAGGCGACTTGTTGGATACCACCTTGGTGTGGGCCATCTTGGAAATATGCCGGCCCACAACATTGTAGGTAAGTGTGGGAGAATCCTCCTCCTGGGTGCGTATCTCGCCGTAAGGCACCAGTCCGAGCTTGATAAGCGCCTGGAACCCATTACAGATACCCAGCACAAGTCCATCACGTTCATTTAGAAGCTTCATCATGGCCTCGCGGATCTTTTCATTTCGGAAAGCATTTGCAAAAAACTTTGCACTGCCCTCGGGCTCATCACCTGCGGAAAAGCCTCCGGGGAACATGACGATCTGTGCGTCGTTGATACCGTGTACAAAGGTCTCCACTGACTCTCTGATATCGGCGGCATTTTGATTCCTGAATACCTTTGTATTGACTGTGGCACCTGCCTTGATAAAGGCCTTTGCACTGTCGTACTCACAATTGGTGCCCGGGAATACAGGGATAAACACCTCAGGCAGAGCTACCTTGTTCTTGCATACATAGAAGTTCTTTTCCGTATAAACACGTGTATTAACAGTGCTCATATCATCGGTAGCCCTGGTGGCAAATACCTTCTCAAGGGGCTGCTTCCAATAGCCTAAGACCTCTTCAATGTCAAGTGCAGTATCATTATAGATGAACTGCTTTTTGTCATTTACGGAACCAACCCTTATCAGATAATCGGAAAGTCCTTCCTCTGTCATGGCATTTTCAACAGCATTAAGCCTGTCCTTGGGTACCTCAGCTACGATCTTGCCGATAGTTACAGTAAACATCTTTTCAAAAGGCACCGTCTTTGGATCGATGGTAAAGCCCATCATATTACCAAAGGACATCTTGAAAAGTGAAGCCAAAAGCCCGTAAGCATCCATTGCATATGCAGATATGATAGCTTTCTTTTTGATCAGGTGATGAATGGTATCGTAAAGCTTTTTGACCTGCTCATAATCTGGCAGTTCATAATGATTCTTTGCAATCTGGAACACTACAAGATCATTGCCTGCTTCCTTCAGCTCAGGTGATATGATCTCGCTCTCCTTAGCGGTATCTACTGCAAAAGAAACCAGAGTAGGCGGAACGTCGATATCATTGAAGGTACCGGACATGGAGTCCTTACCACCGATAGAAGGAAGTCCGTACTTCATCTGGGCTTCATAAGCACCCAAAAGGGCCGCAAAGGGCTGGCTCCAGCGGCTGGGATCTGAACTCATACGTCTGAAATACTCCTGGAAGGTAAAACGGATCTTTTTATAGTCTCCGCCTGAAGCCACTATGCGCGCCATAGACTCCGTCACAGCATAGATGGCTCCGTGGAAGGGACTCCAGGATGAAAGATAAGGATCAAAGCCATAGGACATCATGGATACAGTATCCGTCTCTCCGCTTGCCACGGGGATCTTGGCGACCATAGACTGAGTCTCGGTAAGCTGGTATTTTCCTCCATAAGGCATAAGCACTGAGCCGGCCCCGATGGAGGAATCAAACATCTCTACCAGGCCCTTCTGTGAGCAGACATTAAGATTGGAAACAGTCATTTCAACAGCTTTTTTCAGATCCTTCTTATCCAATGCCTCTCTCACCCCGGCCAGGGCGGGACGATCAAAGTAATCCTTATCATTGTCAGGAATATCCACTGAAACAGAGGTCTCCTGGTGAGCTCCGTTAGTATCCAAAAAGGCACGCGAGATATTGACCACGGGCTGGCCGCGCCATAAAAGCACAAGTCTGGGATCCTGAGTGACTACGGCAACCTCTGTAGCCTCAAGGTTTTCCTCAGCTGCGTATCCCAAAAAGGTGTTAACATCCTTGGGATCTACCACAACAGCCATCCTCTCCTGTGACTCAGAGATGGCAAGCTCTGTACCATCAAGCCCCGCGTATTTTTTGGGAACCTTGTCCAGGTCTACGATCAGACCGTCGGCTAACTCTCCGATGGCTACGGATACTCCTCCGGCACCGAAATCATTACACTTTTTGATAAGATGGCTGACCTCTTCACGCCTGAATAGCCTCTGGAGCTTACGCTCTGTGGGGGGATTACCCTTTTGTACCTCAGCTCCGCAAACTGCGGTGGACTGGGTGGTATGGGCCTTTGAGGAGCCTGTGGCACCACCTATACCGTCTCGTCCCGTGCGGCCGCCCAAAAGTATTATCTTGTCTCCGGGATCCGAGGTAAGCCTCTGTACGGCCCTGCGGGGAGCTGCAGCCATAACGGCACCTATCTCCATACGCTTTGCCACATAATCGGGATGATAGATCTCCTTAACATATCCTGTAGCAAGACCTATCTGGTTACCGTATGATGAATACCCCGAAGCGGCCTCCCTGACTATCTTTTTCTGGGAAAGCTTGCCCTCTAAGGTCTGGGAATTGGGCACTGTGGGATCTGCTGCACCGGTGACTCTCATGGCCTGATATACGTAGGTGCGTCCTGAAAGGGGATCACGGATGGCTCCCCCCAGACAGGTGGCAGCTCCACCAAAGGGCTCAATCTCCGTGGGATGGTTATGAGTCTCATTTTTAAAATTCAAAAGCCATTCTTCGGTTTTCGTCTCACCGTTTTCTGTCACATCAACAGGGATCACTATGGAGCAGGCGTTGATCTCGTCAGACTCCTCCTGATCCATAAGCTTACCATCAGCCTTCAGACGCTTCATAGCCATAAGAGCCAGATCCATCAGGCAGACAAATTTGTCGTCACGATCCTTGTAGAGCACCTTGAAATTGTCAAGGTAATCATGGTATGCAGCCTCCATGGGCTTGCGATAATAGCCATCCTTGAAGGCCACAGCTGTAAGCTCCGTGGAAAAGGTGGTATGACGGCAATGATCAGACCAATAGGTATCCAAAACCCTGATCTCCGTCATAAATGGATCCCTGTGTTCCTCATTTTTAAAATAGTTCTGGATATGTAAAAAGTCCTTATAGGTCATGGCCAGCCCCAAGCTGTCATAAAGCTCCTTAAAGGGCTTATCCTCCATTTCGCAAAAGCCGGAAAGTACCTTGATGTCTTCGGGCTCAGGATAGTTTTCCGTAAGGGACTCGGGTACCTCTTCTCCGATCTCGCGGCTGTCTACCGGATTGATACAGAACTTTTTGATGGTCTCCATATCCTTTTTATCCACCTTACCTAAGATAATGTAAGTGGTAGCACAACGGATCACCGGTTCTGCGTCCTCATCCAAAAGCCGGATACACTGCTCTGCGGAATCGGCTCTCTGGTCAAACTGTCCGGGAAGATACTCTACTGAAAAAATGTGACAGGAATCATCCGCTTTTAGGGGAAGCTCGTTTTCAAAAACATCATCCACAGGTGGCTCCGAAAATACATTTTTTACCGCTTTTTCATAAAGAGCTTCACTGATGTTTTCTACGTCATAACGGACTAAAACCCTGACGTCAAAAACTGAGCTTATCTCAAGTGTATGACGAAACTCATGTCTTAGTGACTTGGCCTGCACAGCAAAATCGCGTTTCTTTTCTACGTA
>CAMOFS010000167.1 GCA_946613735.1 uncultured Lachnospiraceae bacterium
AGCGACAGCTTTTTTCGATAGACACGGTTTGCGGTCATGGCATCAAAGGCATCTGCCACAGCTATGATGCGGCCATACAGCGGGATCTCCTCCCCCTTCAGGCCTGACATATAGCCGGTACCGTCATATCTCTCATGATGATAGCGCGCCCCCTCCTCAACGTGATCGATAAGTGTGAAGTCCTTTAGAATCTCGCCACCTCTGGTAACGTGGCTTTTCATCACTTCATATTCCGCATCCGTGAGCTTGTCAGGTTTGTTCAATATCCTGTCGGGAATGCCTATCTTGCCGATGTCGTGCAAAAGGGCTGCCTTCCTGAGATTCTCCAGTTCCTCATCCGAAAAGCCCAGCTCCCGGCCGATCATAACCGAATATTCGGATACACGCTGGGAGTGCTGGGAAGTGCTCACATCCTTGGCATCCACAGCCTTTGCTATGGCAAGGATCGTCTCGTTTCCCATGGAAAGCTGCTTTTTAGCAAGCTCCAGCTCTTTTTCCTGAAATCTGAGTGTACTCTGGATCCGGATCCTGACTAAGAACCATGTCAGCCATGCCACAGCGATCATGGCTACAAATATCATATAAGACTTAAAGACTCTGGTATCCTGGATTGCTGTCTCTTTTGAGAAACGATATATTCCTTCTTCTATGACCTTGTTTTGTCCGTCCAGCACTGCCAGAGACAGTGTGTAATCACCGTTGGGAAGATTGGTGTACACTATGCTGGACAACTCGCTTTGCCTGGTATAGGTGTACTCATTATCCAGGCCCTCGAGCCTGTACCTTACCGTAGGATCCTCTGTGGTGTAATTGATGACCTCAGGGAATAACTCCAACCTGGTGGTATCTCTGGGAATAGAAAAAACCTCCCCTCTTTCCAGGCTATAGTCTTTGTTATCCAGCTTTATCCCAGCAATCTGCATCCTGTAGGACCTTCTGTTTTTACCATAATTTCCGGTATCGACTCTGAAAGTGCCTGTATCACAGGAGAGGTACAGATAGCCGTTTTCATCCTTATAATTCCATGAATTGGCGGTAAGTGCTGACAAAAGGCCACTCTCGTTATCCAAAAGATCGTATGACAGATCCTTATCGCTAAAAAGCGCATCCCGGTCTACCACATATATGCCGGCACTACTAAGGACAAAGAGCTTTCCGTCTGACCCCTCCCAGATATCATAATTGTTGTAGTATGGAAAAGCAGGAAGCCTCCTAACCGACAGGTCGGGATTCAGATAGCAGAGACAGTTGCTGGTTACCAAATAATATCCCTCACCCGCCGTATCCCTGACTATACGCAGGATCACACCTGAGGGAAGCCCATCCACTTCGGTAATATGATCTGTGATCTCTCCATCCTCTATCACTGCAATGCCATCACCATCAGAGCCTGCCAAAAGCTTCCCGTCATTTGTCTGAAGCAGGCACAGGATCATATCATTGGACAATCCGTCATTATATAAAAAGCTCTCTTGCACCTTGTGGTCACGGATTATGGATACTCCGGTGTCACCTGCCGCAGCTATGGATCCGTCAGAAAGCTCTATCACGACCCGGGCTCTGTTTCCAAAGCTGCCATCCGACGTATCATATATTTTGACCCGTCCGTCAGGAAAGACCTCCCACAGTCCCAATCCATAGGTACATATCCAGAGGTTACCTGCGGAATCCGGCTTGATGCACCGTATCCTGACACCATCCAGGCGACGTGTCAGATCGCTGTCCCTGGCTCCCTTCATATCTCTTGTGATCTGATCCAGACCGGTATCAGTGCCCACATAGAAATCATCCTGCCAAAATGCAACTGTATTGACGACCCGGCCTTCTATTCCCGCCTTGTTGTACACATCCAGAAAATCTGATTCAGCCAGACGGAGCAGTCCCATGCGTGATGAAGTAAACCAGAGATTGCCCTGATAATCCTCTGCCATGCTGTCTATGGAATTATTAAAACTGCCCGCATTGATGCGTTCAAATTCGCCACTGTCCTTCAGATATCCTATCCCGGTATCGGAGCATATGATGATACGTCCATCCTCGATCTGCATCACGTCATTGATGTTTGTCATTCCCTCGCAGGTAATGGTTTTCTTTTTTATCAGTTTATTTTTGTCCGTAAGCTCAAACACATCAATGTTATTCTCGCTGGTCCCGACGTACAAAAGCCCATCCTTGTCAAAAAATACACTGGTGTATTGTTCGATCTCAGAGTCAAGCTTCTTTTGCCAGATGTATTTCTCTCCCTGCAGCAGATGGAGTCCGCCGTCGGTAGATACTATCACCACATGTCCCCTCTCATCGGCGCAGGCGGCCGTGGCATAACCGATCTGTGAGATCACCTTTACCTGTTCGAGTCCTCCGTTTAGATCCAGGATCTGGAGGTTAGAGGTAGTGCCAATGTAATACAGGCCATCCGAGGACTGGGTAATACATCTGACCGAGTTGGAGGGCAGCCCATCACTCTCATCCAAAACCATTGACAGGCTCTCATCGATGATGATAGACAATCCGTTGTCGTTTGTCCCTATCCAAAGCCTGCCTTCCTCATCCACATACATGCAGTTAACATTGCGGATGGACTCAAACTCATTTATCCACGAAAACTGGCTGCCGTTATACCGATACAGCCCTGCGTAGGTACCTACCCAGAGCACGCCGTCCTTTGTCTGGACTACATCATTGGCCTCGCCACAGGGCAGACCATTGTCCCTGCTGTACACGGTCTGGACAAAGGTGTTAAAATCAAGTGTTTCTCCCTTTGCGAAGACCTCTGTGGAAGGAACTGCTGTCAGCAGTCCACCAAGAAAGATAATCAAAAGAAATGCGTTCAGATGTTCCATTTCCCTGATGTTTTGCCTGACCACCCTTATCAGGAAAAACAATACGAGCATGGTGATAACCTTATCTAGAAAATCCACATAAAACTCGGCTACCACTGAGGATACAAAACCACCGGCATTATTCTCTGTCAGGTATTCAAAGACGCCATCACCCCAGACATTTCCGGTATGACCATCATAGAATATGATATTGAGAGGAGTGGAAATGATCACTGATACCGTTGTCACGACAACACTCGCGGATATGGTGCCAAATATATCCTCGAACCAGCCCCTCCTTGCAACAATTCCGATAGCAACGCCTATACCAATACTGGTAATACCATAGATATATGATGTGGGTGAGCACATCACTCCAAAGATGATATTACCCGAAAGCCCGACTAAGGCACCGCTTACCGGTCCTAACGCATAGGCCGCTATCGCAGTACCGAATGCATCCAACCACAGCGGCATATCATTATCAATGGCAATCCTCTTGCCTAAAAGATTTAACAGAATACAAAAAATAACAAGCCCGGAAATCTGCAGCGCACTACTGTTTTTCATTACAAATTATTCCCCTTTATTCAAAGACTTGTCGGATACACGATTGTAATTATCGCAAATTTCAACACTCCCTGTCAACATTTTGTGCGATATAGCTCTAAATTCGTCCGCTTGGATCATATATCTTCCCATAGTTAATACTGTGAAGAACCCTTAACCGATGCAGTCGTTTGGGTAGGTCCCTCGGATTTGACGTGCAGATTGATAATAATTATAATTCTCAGTAATAAGGTACGCATCGATAGATGCAAAGCAACACGAAGATAGGAGGTGTTTTATGTTTTTAGCAGGAGCTGCAACTGCAGGATTAGTAGGCTTTGGACTCGGCGGAGCGTTTGCATTTGCAATCGTCTGGTACATTCTCGTGATCATAGGTGACTGGAAGATCCTTGAGAAGGCAGGCAAGCCCGGCTGGTTCAGTCTCATCCCCTTTGTCAACCTTTATCAGGAGTATGATCTTTGCTGGAATGGATCCATGGGTGTCGTATACATGTTAGCCCTTTGGGGATCCAATTTCCTTTCCAGAGGCTCGGATACTGAGAGCGCCGGATTTACAGCAATCATTGCCGGCGTTTTAGGTCTGATCGCCCTGATTCTCCGTATCATACAGAGCCACAAGCTCTCAAAGGCTTTCGGACATGGCATCGGCTTTACCCTTTTCCTTATCGTATTCGAGCGTATAGGACGTGTGATCCTCGGCTTTGGAAGCAGCGAGTACGAAGGTCAGCAGTAAA
>CAMOFS010000168.1 GCA_946613735.1 uncultured Lachnospiraceae bacterium
CGATCAAACTTTTTCTTTAGAGCTAAATCCTCCTCAGACCCTGTATCTGCCTCGCTCATTAGTTTGCTGGAGGACTTGAGATGCGACACGGTGGTATGGATATCCGAATATTGGGTGATCTTTTTAAGCAGATTCTTTACCGGCTTTGTCACGCCTGTGCGGATAAGATCGGATTCCGTGTTGTTTTTCAGGAAGTCCTTTTCTGCCAGACGTGATTTGTCGGATTCCATAAGATGGCCGGATTTTTTCAGCAGTGCGATCTTTTCTCCGCCCTCTTTTTGCTCCTTTAAGGTAGCCTTTATATCGCTGATGCCATAGGACATCCTTGCTTCTCTGTAGACATCCTTTGTTGCTGCCTCTGAAATCTGAAGCTTGTCCAGTGACTGCTGAAGCAGATCCATCTCTGATTCGACCTGCTGTTTCAGAGCCGTGACCTGATTTTTTCTCTTTTTCCCACGTCTTGTGATGGGATGATGATGGACGATGTATAAATTGCACTGAAACTGGATGTTCATGGTTAGCCTGATGAGATTGCGGAGGTTGTCTGCCTTCTGGACATCATCCAGCTTGTCGCCTCCCATGGAATCTCTCTGGGAGTAGTAGAACTTCAGTGCCAGTCCAAGGGACTTAAAGGTGCCTTTCTCTTGGGCCTCGGCATTTATGAAATCAGCGGCGATCTGGATGGTGGAGGGCTCCATGTAGTCCTCTCCGTGTTCTTTAATCTTGATCTGCTCTGCTGAGATCTCAGTGAGGTTGACCTGCTCTTCGGTAGAGACAGTAGTCTCCTGTTGCTCTGTGAGTGTTTCCTGAAACAGGCTGCTCTGCTCTTCCTGCTCTTTTTGCTGGAATTCCTCCTCATGAAGGAACAGTTTTTGCTCTTTAAAAGCCGGATTCATATTCTCAGACATAAAACACCTCCGAAAAAGCGGTATCTCACGTAAATCGCACCAAAATATGCATTAAAGTATAACACAGGAGATGGTTTTCGTAAAGATACAAGGAATTTTGGAAAGATGGGGGAGACTAATACCAAATTCTTAACGAAATGCTTAACGAAATCAAAACGAAGTCGTAGATTGAGCCTTGATGTTGTGGTATAATCTACTTCAAATGGCAGTTTAGAGCTTAATCAGCGAGGATATGAGGAGATATGAAAAGAACTATATATCTGGCCGGAGGCTGCTTTTGGGGTACGCAAAAGTATTTTGACCAGTTTGACGGAGTGATAAAAACAGAAGTCGGATATGCGAACGGATTGACTGAAAACCCCACATATGAGGAGGTCTGCAACGACAGCTGCCATGCCGAGACGGTCAGGATAGATTTTGACGATACCACAATAAGCCTGTATGAGCTGTTGGATTATTATTTTATGGCTATCGATCCCACCAGTCTTAACCAGCAGGGCAACGACCTGGGGATACAGTATCGGACGGGGATATATTACACCGACGAGACCCTGCTGCCTGCGCTTAGGGAGTATTATGATAAAAAGCGGCAGGAGATAGGGGAAGCCCTGGCTGTGGAATTATGTCCCATCAGGAATTATTACAAGGCCGAAGAATACCACCAGGATTATCTGGGAAAGAATCCGGATGGATACTGTCATATCCCGCCACGGATGTTTAGGCTGGCAGCGAAGAAAAAAGCCTTGGAGGGCGGTAATATCCGCCGCGCACGGGCGGAGGATATACCAGGGCTGCTTTCACTTTTAGAACAGGTGGATATGGTCCATCATAACGGCAGACCGGATCTTTTTAAAGGGCCTGCCACAAAGTATACAAAAGAGGAGCTTTTGGAACTGATAGGTGATGATGAAAAGCCCATTTTTGTTTTCCTTTCCGAGGATGAGAGGGTGCTGGGTCACGCCTTTTGTATCATGCAGGATCACAGACCGGATCACGTGCTTACGGATATCAAGACAATGTATATCGATGATATCTGCGTGGATGAAAAGGAGCGGGGGCATCACATAGGGAGGCTTTTGTATCGGCATGTGCTGCAGTTTGCCAGGGAGATGGGATGCTATAACGTGACACTTAATGTCTGGGAGTGTAATACCACGGCGAAAGAGTTTTATGAGGCTATGGGCATGCAGGTTCAAAAGACCGGGATGGAGATGATCCTGTAAACGGGAGATTTGGAGGTTACAGACAGATGTTATACTCAATAGGGCCGGCATCAATGCTGCTGTTGAATGTGATCCTTAACTGGGAATCGGTCAGGAATTATGGCTTTTTTGCAAAGAATCCGGACAAACAGAGACGGGCATACATTCGATATAATTGGTTTTTGCTTGTTTCAAACTGCTACTTTATCGTGGACATGATGTGGGGAGTTTTGTATGAGAACAGAGGCACGCCGGCGTTTTTTCCTTTCATTTATTTCTTTACGGTCTTTTATTTCATATTTATGCTTTTGACCATGCTGACATGGACCCGGTATATAGTAGCATATCTGTACACGGGTGGTCGTCGAAGTAACCTGCTGCTTTACGGAGTATGGACAATGGTTACGATCGGGATCCTTTGCCTTATGCTCAACCGTTTTTACCATTTCATGTTTTCGTTTAATGACGCCCATGAATACATCGGAGAGTCCGGAAGGAATCTGTCGTTTTTGCTTCAGATTGCTTTTTATACTGTGATCACCACCTATATGCTATTTGTTGCAAGTAAAAGTAAAGGACGTCAAAAAACAAGATATCTGGCAGTGGCTGTTACAAGTGCAGTCTTAGGACTCTTCCTTATATTCCAGATTTTAAATGCTTTTTTCCCTTTTTATGCAGTAGGACTTATGATCGGTATATGTCTGGTTCATTCCTTTGTGCAGTCCAGTGAGAAGCAGGAAAAAATGATACATGATAATATCGCATCGGCGATGGCGGAGGATTATGAGGTTATTTTTTATATCGAAATAGCAACCGGAGAGTATCTGACATTTGCAGAAAGCAAAAAGTATTCGAATCTGAATGCGGTTGCCACAGGCAGGGATTTCTTCAAGGAAGCTTTGGCTAGTATTGATGACTGCGTCTTTTCTGATGACCAGGAATATGCCAGGAGCTTCTACGATAAGGAGACAATGCTCAAGAATCTTGAAAAAAGACGTTCATTTTCTTTCAAATACAGAGTCATGGTAGAGAAAAAGCCGAGGTTCTTCCTTTTTACTGTGATGCGTGAGAGCAATGGTCAGTACCTTATCTTCTACGAGAAGGACATAGAGGATGAGCTCATGGCCGAAAAGCAGCAAAAAGAAAACCAGAAGCAGACCATCACTTTCGGTCAGATAGCCGAAAGCCTTGCGTCCAACTATGACGAGATCTACTACGTGAAAATAGACGATTCATCCTATGTATGCTATCAGGTCAATAATATCTATGGACAGCTGGAGGTCAATGATTCCGGAGATGATTTCTTTAGTGAAGCTATTGCCAAAATACCCCGGATCGTTTACAGACAGGATTGCGAGCAGGTGGTCGATTTCATAAACAGGGATAACATTATCTCTGCAATGGAGAATCACAAACGACGCAGTATTGATTACCGGATCATGGTAGCGGGTAAGCTTCAGTATACCAGAATGACGGTGAGGAAAAGCAGCGACGGAACGCATTTCATTATCGGTATAGAAAATGTTGATAATGAAGTCCGAAAGGAAAAGCAGCATTTTATGGAGCTCAATGCGGAGAAAAGGCTTGCCAGACGTGATGAGTTAACTGGGGTTAAGAATAAGACAGCTTACAGAGAGCTTGAAGAAAGTGTGCAGGATAATATGGACAAAGGTATGGATTTCCTGCCATTTGCATTCATTGTGTGTGACACCAATAACCTTAAGCAGGTAAACGATACCCAGGGGCATGCTATGGGAGATGAGTATATCAAAGCTTCATCACGTCTTTTGTGCGACATTTTTGTTCACAGCCCAGTGTTCAGAGTGGGCGGTGATGAGTTCGTGGTGTTTCTTCGCGGCAATGATTACGAATCAAGGCATGAGCTGATGGACAAGCTGCGTAGTCAGGTTCTCGAAAACAAAAGGACCGGCGAGGGCGTGATCCTGGCCTCCGGCATGGCCGAATATGATCCGGCAAACGACAGCTTTGTG
>CAMOFS010000169.1 GCA_946613735.1 uncultured Lachnospiraceae bacterium
CAGTCATGTCCATAGTATCCACACCTCTTGCAGACAAGGTGGCTGAGCACTATGGTGTGGAGTTAAAACACGTGCTTACCGGCTTTAAGTGGATCGGCGACCAGATCGCACAGCTTGAACAAAAGGGCGAGGAGGAGAGATTCATCTTTGGCTTTGAGGAGTCCTACGGTTATCTGTCCGGCAGCTACGTCAGGGACAAGGATGCAGTGGTAGGCTCCATGCTCATCTGCGAGATGGCGGCTTATTACAGGAGCATCGGCTCTTCCATCAAGCAGAGGCTCGAGGAGATCTATGCAGAGTACGGACGCTATCTTAATAAGGTAGACAGCTTCGAGTTCCCCGGACTTACGGGCATGGACAAGATGGCTGGCATCATGAGCGGACTGAGGGAGAATGCGCCTTCTGATATTGCAGGCAGGGGCATAAGCTCCGTTACCGATTATGATAAGCCCGAGGAGACCGGCCTTCCCAAGGCAAATGTTTTGATCTATGGTCTGGACGACGGCTCCACAGTAGTGGTACGTCCCTCCGGTACAGAGCCCAAGATCAAGATCTACTACACAACAAAGGGATCGACCCTGGACGAGGCGCAGAAGGTCAAGGACGAGCTGGCTGAAGGCTGCAAGCCGATCCTGTCCTAGTCAGACCTATGCACTAATTGGCCAAATTGTAAATATGTAATTTTGCCCATTATTTCGTTTGTAATTTTGTCAAAATGGCGAAAAACCGCGTAAATAAGCGAAAAAATGTTACTAAACCTTGACATTTTTACCTAAAACCTTTATAAATGAATTTGTGATTGGCGCAGGTGCGCCAAAACCCTACTATATTTTTCCAGAGGAGGATATATTGTTATGAACAAAACTGAATTAGTAGCAGCTATGGCTGCAAAGGCAGACATTTCCAAGAAGGATGCTGAGGCAGCTCTTAAGGCTTTCACTGATGTTGTTGGTGAGCAGCTTAAGAAGGGTAAGAAGATCCAGCTCGTTGGCTTCGGTACTTTCGAGGTTTCTAAGCGCGCTAAGCGTACAGGCCGTAACCCTCGTACAGGCGAGGAGATGACGATCCCTGCTTCAAAGGCACCTAAGTTTAAGCCCGGTAAGGCACTTAAGGATATCGTTAACAAGTAATATTCAGTTAATGTCATTTAATGGGGGTGTTCTTTCGAACACCCCCATTTTATTACGGTACGTCCGGGGGGGGTAGAGATCCTTCGCTTCGCTCAGGATGACATACATGTATAATCTGTCATTCTGAGCGGAAGGCTTCTTATCACTGCTCAGGATGACATACATGTATAATCTGTCATTCTGAGCGCAGCGAAGAATCTTTTAACTTACGTTTACAGGACTTTGGAGAAATACAATGCGTTTGGATAAGTTTTTAAAGGTTTCGCGCCTGATCAAGCGGCGCACGGTGGCCAACGAGGCCTGTGACAGTGGCAGGGTTATGGTAAATGACAGGGTGGCCAAGGCTTCCACCACGGTAAAGACCGGGGATATAATAGAGATTTCCTTTGGGAACAAGACTGTGAGGGTGGAGGTTTTAGACATCCGTGATACCACCAAAAAGGAAGAAGCAAAGGATATGTTCAAATATCTTTGATTTTTTTTGAAAAAAGGGGTTAAGTTTTCGGGGCCTTAGTCCGATAGTAATTTAAAGATGTATTCCTGATAGGAAAACGGCTGAAATATGAGTGGTGTGAAAAAAAAGAGAAAAAAAGGACGCAGAGCAAGTCGCACGAATCGTGTGTTTCTTGTATTGATAGCGGTGTTTGTACTGGCAGTGATGTCAGTTCAGCTTATCAACCTCTATCAGACAGATGCAGCTTATGCTAAAAAGGAGCAGAAGCTGCAGGATGACCTGTCCGCTCAAATGGATCGCCAGGAAGAACTTAAAAACTACGAGGCATATACCCAGACTCAGGAGTATATGGAAGGTGTGGCGAAGAGCAAGCTCGGTATGGTACACAAAAACGAGATCATTTTTCGCGAGAACACCGATTGAACTTTAGATATGGAAAAATTTAATATAGCAAAGCCCCGGAGATGATCAAAACGATATGGCTGATATGGCAACAGGTCTGACCTTCACAGAGCCCAAGTACTGTAGATGCCGATCGCAAAAGGATATCATCCCCGGGGTTTTGCGCGTTATATAGGTGATCAATATGTTGGAAAGCTTTAACGAAAACCTGATAGAAAACGGCGACGGCGTGGTGGCCGGCGTTTCCGGCGGAGCCGATTCCGTATGTCTGCTCATCAATCTCTGTGAGCTCAGGGAGAAAAAGGATATGCGCCTTATGGCTGTGTATGTGGATCACGGTATAAGGGGAGAGGCCTCGGAAAATGACGGTCGTTTTGTAAAAAAGCTGTGTGACAAGCTATCTGTGCCTTTTGAGAGCAAAAAAGTGGATGTGCCGGCGCTGGCCCTGGACCGCGGAGTTTCCGTGGAGGAAGCTGCCAGGGATATCCGCTATGAGGTGCTTTTATCAATAGCTAAAAAGCAGGGCTTTAATAAGCTCGCCGTGGCTCATAATGCGGATGACAATGCGGAGACCATAATCTTTCAGATGATACGTGGCACCGGAGTGGCAGGACTTAAGGGCATGGATCCGAGCCTGAAAAGAGATGGGATCACCATAATCCGTCCGCTTTTGCCTGTGACACGGTCTGCAATAGAGACATATCTTTCGGAGAAAAAGACAGACCATGTTACGGATGCCACCAATTTTAGTGACGATTATTCCAGAAACCGCATCAGGCACAGGATCATTCCGGAGCTTGTGAATATAAACAGCCGGGCCATTGAGCACATCAACGAAAGCGCGGCTGCCATCAGGGAGATGGAGCTTTTTGAGGAGAGTACGGCGAGGCTGTACAACGAAGCCTCCGTTGGATGGGACCTTTCTGTGGATGTCTTGAGAGGACATTCTCCGGCCCTGAGACGAAATGTGATCCGCATGTGGATCAGAGATATAGGCAGAGCAAGGGATGTAGGCCGGGTACACTATGAAGCCATAGATGACCTGATCATGTCTCAGACCGGCAAATCGGTGGATCTGCCGGGGGGACAGCAGATAGAAAGGGTATACGATAAGCTGAGGCTTAAGGACAGGAGAGCTAAAAAGCCATCTGTAGCTGAGACTTTTTCTACTGCAATACCTCGGCTTTCGGCAGGAGAGAAGGCGGAGTTTTCCATGGATGGCTGGTATATCCGGATGACTCTATATGCGGGTGAGGATGCGTACGAGCTTCGCAAACACACCCCATTTCAAAAAAACTATGCTAAATACTACGATTATGGTAAAATAGATGGGAATATGGTCATCAGGCACCGTAAGGACGGAGACTATCTCGTGATCTCTGAGGATGGGACGAAAAAAACCCTGGCGAGGTATTTCGTGGATGAAAAGGTCCCTCGGGATGAGCGTAAGGATGCGTGGCTGATATGTGTCGGCAGCAAGGTCGTTTTAGCAGCCGGATACAGGGGCAGCGAGGATATGAGAGTTGATGACCAAAGCAAGGAGATACTTCAGGTAGAGTTTTGGAGGACATGATATGAGTGAAACAGTTCGCGTTATGCTTTCGGAAGAGGAGCTTACAGGACGTATAGCTGAGCTGGGGGCGCAGATCTCCGCAGATTATGAGGGAGAGAGCGTTTTTCTGGTGTGCATCTTAAAGGGCGCAGCATTTTTTGCATGTGAGCTTGCCAAGAGGATCACGGTTCCGGTGACCATCGACTTTATGGCCACCTCATCCTATGGTTCGGGGACGGTATCTACAGGTGAGATACAGATCAAAAAGGATCTGGACCTTGGCGTTGAGGGCAGGCATGTTATCATAGTTGAGGACATCATCGACAGCGGCAACACCCTTAACTACCTTTCGGAGCTTTTCAAGGGCCGCAAGGCCAAGAGCGTGAAGCTCTGTGCCATGCTTGACAAGCCCGACCGCCGCGAGGTGGATGTGGATATGGATTACATCGGATTTACCATTCCCGATGCGTTTGTTGTGGGCTATGGTCTTGACTACGATCAGAAATACAGAAATCTGCCCTACATCGGCATAGTTGAGGGAAT
>CAMOFS010000170.1 GCA_946613735.1 uncultured Lachnospiraceae bacterium
TAGTGGTATAATACTTGCCGTTGCAAAACTATTCGGATGAATGAGAAAAGATCCTTCGGGCTTCGCCCTCAGGATGACAGGAAGAGGAAAGATGAAGACGAAAAGAGAAGATATCAGAAACATAGCAATTATCGCCCATGTCGATCACGGCAAGACCACCCTGGTGGATGAGATGCTCAAGCAAAGCGGAGTGTTTCGCGAGAACCAGGAGGTGCAGGAGCGTGTTATGGACTCCAACGATATCGAGCGCGAGCGCGGTATCACCATTTTGTCCAAAAATACAGCCGTATACTACAAGGACATTAAGATAAACATCATAGACACTCCGGGACACGCAGACTTCGGTGGAGAGGTAGAGCGCGTGCTTAAGATGGTAAATGGAGTGGTGCTTCTGGTGGATGCTTTTGAGGGAGTTATGCCCCAGACCAGGTTTGTGCTTAAAAAAGCCATGGCACTGAAGCTTCCTGTGATCACCTGTCTTAACAAGATCGATCGTCCCGAAGCCAGACCCGAGGAGGTCATTGACGAGGTGCTGGAGCTTCTCATGGACTTAGATGCCAATGATGAGCAGCTGGACTGCCCCTTTTTATATGCTTCCGCAAAGGACGGCTTTTGCGTAAAGGATCTAAATGATGAGAATAAAGATATGAGTCCTCTCTTTGAGACGATAATAGATTATATCCCGGCTCCGGAGGGAGATCCGGATGCCAATACACAGGTGCTGATCTCCACCATCGACTACAACGAGTATGTGGGCCGCATCGGTATCGGCAAGGTAGATAACGGCTGCCTGAAACTCAATCAGGAGGCAGTGGTGGTAAACCATCACGATCCGGACAAGCAGACCAAGGTGCGTATATCAAAGCTGTATGAGTTTGACGGGCTCGACAAGGTGGATGTACAGGAAGCCAGGATAGGCTCCATCGTTGCCATATCGGGTATAGCTGACATCCATATCGGAGATACCATCTGCGGACTGGATGCAGACCCTGTGGCTATCCCTTTCCAAAAGATATCTGAGCCCACCATTTCCATGAACTTTATGGTAAATGATTCTCCCTTTGCAGGCCAGGAAGGAAAATATGTCACCTCACGTCACATCCGCGACAGACTGATGAGGGAATTGAACACAGATGTCTCATTAAGAGTAGAGGATACGGACACTCCCGAGTGCCTCAAGGTATCTGGGCGTGGCGAGCTTCATCTGTCCGTTCTCATAGAAAATATGCGACGTGAGGGCTACGAGTTTGCCGTCAGTAAGGCGGAGGTTCTTTATAAAGAGGATGAAAAAGGCAAAAAGCTGGAGCCCATCGAGCGCGCCTATATAGATGTGCCCGACGAGTACACGGGCGTGGTCATTGAAAAGCTGTCACAGAGAAAGGGAGAACTGGTAAATATGGCTCCCATTAACGGCGGCTATACCAGGATTGAGTTCAAGATACCTTCCCGTGGTCTCATAGGTTACCGCGGTGACTTTTTGACTGACACCAGAGGAAACGGTATCATCAATACCACCTTCGAAGGATATGAGCCATATAAGGGGGATATTGCATATCGTCCCACAGGCTCACTTATAGCTTTTGAAACCGGTGAGTCAGTGACCTACGGACTATTCTCCGCTCAGGATCGCGGCACACTTTTTATAGGACCGGGTGAGAGGGTGTACGGAGGCATGGTCATCGGACAGTGCTCCAGAAATGAGGACATAGAGCTTAATGTATGTAAGAAAAAGCATCTGACCAATACCAGGTCATCCTCGGCAGATGAGGCCCTGACCCTGGTGCCACCCAGGATACTGAGCCTGGAACAGGCCCTTGATTTTATCGAAACAGATGAGCTTTTGGAGGTTACTCCCGAAAGCCTTAGAATAAGGAAGAGGATACTGGATCCCACCCTGAGAAAAAGAGCAAATTTTAACAGGAATAACCAGTAAAAAACGGGGCATATCGGGGGATCATCCGGTATGCCCCGAATTTGCCTTATTTTCGATAATATAGTATAATAACCAGAGTTTTGGAGTAGGAGGATTCCGATGGAACAGGGAATAATCCAGGTGTACTATGGCGAGGGCAAGGGCAAGACATCGGCAGCCTTGGGCAATGCCATTCGCCGCGCCAGCACAGGTGCAAGTGTATACATGATCACGTTTTTAAAGGGCCAGCTTAATTCGGATTTTTTATCGAGGCTTGAGCCTGAGATGAAGTGCTTCAGATTTGAGAGATCCTATTGTGCGTACAGTGAGCTCAATGAAGAAGAAAAAAATGAAGAACGGGCCAACATTATTAACGGACTTAATTTTGCAAAAAAAGCACTTACCACCGGTGAGTGTGATATACTGATACTTGATGAGATACTCGGAGCCTGTGCAGAGGGCGCTGTCCCGGCAGAGGATGTTATCGAGACATTGAAGGCCAGATCACCTTTTACTACGGTGATAATGACGGGAAGAAAGCTGCCGGATCCTCTTCGTGAGGTGGCAGATCAAGTGCTCAATATCGTTCCCGAAAAGGAGCCCGCGGTATCGAAATCATAGTTTCCCGCAGCAGGTTTGCAAAAAAGGAGGTAGAAAATGCCTATTTTCAAGGGGGCCGGTGTAGCCATTGTTACACCCATGAAGGAAAACTTGGATGTGGATTTTGATAAGCTCGAGGAGATCATCAATTTCCAGATCGACAACGGCACAGATGCCATCATCATCGCTGGTACCACGGGCGAGAGCGCTACTCTTACCATGGAAGAGCACAGGGCGGTAATTAAGGCTGCAGTCGAGTTTGTAAAGGGCCGTGTTCCTGTAGTGGCCGGCACGGGCTCTAATTCCACGCGTACTGCCATCCGCCATACACACGAGGCAGAAGAGGACGGAGCAGATGCACTGCTTATCGTCTCACCCTATTACAACAAGGCTACTCAAAAGGGACTTATACGCCATTACAGCATGATCGCTGATGAGACAAAGCTTCCCATCATTTTATACAACGTACCCAGCCGTACCGGATGCAACATCGCTCCGGAGACTGTGGCAGAGCTGGTTAGCACAAAGGCTAATATCGTAGGCCTCAAGGAGGCTACCGGCAATATGGCCCAGGCCAGCAAGACCATGGCGCTCTGCGACGGCAAGCTGGAGCTCTATTCCGGCGAGGATGGGCTGGTGGTACCCCTTTTATCCATAGGAGGCATCGGAGTCATTTCCGTTATCAGCAACGTTGCTCCACGTCAGACCCATGATATGGTTATGAAGTTTTTGAATGGTGACGTGGAAGGCGCCAGGCAGATGCAGCTTAAGTCACTCAGACTCGTGGATGCACTTTTCTCAGAGGTCAATCCCATACCCGTAAAGCATGCCATGAAGCTTTTGGGTAAGGACGTAGGACCTCTTCGTCCGCCTCTTTGTGAGATGGAGCCTGCTCATCTTGAAGAGCTTAGATCTGCCATGCAGGAGTTTGGGTTGATATAGATTCCCGTGTCATTCTGAGCGAAGCGAAGAATCTTATCCTCGGAATGGTATTGTTTATAGTTGGGAGGAAGTTATGCATCTGTGTCAGAATATAAAAAATGACGGTTACGGTGGCAGGATCCGGGTGCTTTTGCACGGCTGCAACGGACATATGGGCCGGGTAGTGTCGGAGATTATCGGTTCTGAGGATACCATGGAGATCGTAGCCGGTGTTGATCCCTATACGGGAGTTGACAATGTATATCCGGTTTTTCCATCCATAGATGAGTGCGATGTTGAGGCAGATGTGGTTATAGATTTTTCCAGTGCTTCAGCTGTGGATGCTCTCTTAAACTACTGTGAAAAGAAGAAGCTTCCCGTGGTGCTCTGCTCCACCGGCCTTTCCGATGAGCAGCAGATCAGGGCCAATGAGATCTCCGAGAACACAGCGGTGCTCAGGTCGGGAAATATGTCCTTGGGCATCAACACCCTGGTGGATGTTTTGAACAAGGCCGCTAAGATTTTTGCGGACGCGGGCTTTGACATAGAGATAGTGGAAAAGCATCACAACCGCAAGCTCGATGCTCCCAGCGGTACGGCACTTA
>CAMOFS010000171.1 GCA_946613735.1 uncultured Lachnospiraceae bacterium
GTAAAGGTAAACGGTAAGACAATGTACTCATCCTGGAGTAACAAAAAGAAGATCACAATAAAGTAAGATAACAAAAGGGAGACAGGCGCTCATGCTTGTCTCCCTCTTTATATGCGTTTATCCTTTAGCAGATAAAATCCTGCAGAACCTTTTACGCATCTTTTTAAATGAACCTTCCCATGTTCGTATTATTTTTAATTGCAAAATGTCTTGAAAACAGCTAAAATAAGAGATTAAAGGGATGACTATACATAGCTATGAGGGTTTTGATTATGGGTTTAGTTTTTACAAATGATAATTGTGTCGGATGTAACAAGTGTGTGCGATCCTGCCCGAGCCGTGGCGCCAACGTAGCAGAGGAACTTGATAGGGGTAACATCATATCTGTTGATCCGGACAAGTGTATTGCGTGCGGTGCATGTATTGATGCATGTGAACATGATGCGCGTGAGTACGTTGATGACGTGGAGAGGTTTTTCGATGACCTCCGTCGCGGCGAAAGGATATCAGTTCTTATTGCACCTGCATTTTTGGCAAACTATCCTAATGAATATGAGAAATATCTGGGCATGCTCAAAAAGCTGGGCGTGAACCGTTTCATCAGCGTATCCTTCGGTGCAGACATCTGTACCTGGGGTTATATCAAGTACATCACCGAGCGTAATTTTTATGGCGGCATATCCCAGCCCTGCCCTGCAGTGGTGGGCTACATAGAGCGTCATCTACCGGAGCTTTTACCCAAGCTTATGCCTGTACAGTCTCCCATGATGTGTGCTGCTGTCTACGTTAAAAAATACATGAAGCTTCCCGACAAGCTTGCATTCATAAGTCCCTGTATTGCAAAGAAGAACGAGATAGACGATCCCAACAACCACGGATACGTCTCCTATAACCTTACCTTCAAGAACCTTGTTAAGTATCTCAAGGAGCATCCCGTCAGTGGTGCGACTCCCTACAAGGATGAGATCGAGTATGGTCTCGGTTCCATTTATCCCATGCCCGGCGGACTCAAGGAAAATGTCTACTGGCTTTTGGGTGAGGATGCCATGGTTCGCCAGATGGAGGGTGAGAACCATATGTATGAGTACCTTGAGCGCAACAAGGATCGCATCAAGGGTACAAAGACTCCCTATCTTTTCGTTGACGCACTCAACTGCACCAACGGATGCCTGTATGGTACCGGCGTAGATGCCAGGGAGACCATGGATGAGAATACCTTTATCGCTATCCAAAAGATCAAGGCAGACAGCAAGAACGATTCCAAGAAGTCAGCCTGGGGCAGGAAGCTCACACCGGAAAAGAGACTGGCAGCCCTCAACAAGCAGTTTGCCGATCTCGATCTTAATGATTTTGTCAGAAAGTATACCGACAGGAGTAAGAATTGTGTAGTAAAGCAGCCCACTTCCACAGAGCTGGAGCAGATCTTTACCGCTATGCGCAAGGACACCGAGGACAAGAGACATATCGACTGCGAGTGCTGCGGATACCATTCCTGCCGCGACATGGCTGTTGCCATCCACAACGGTTTTTCACATACACACAACTGTGTTCATTATATCAAGGATCGTGCCTACGAGGAAAAGGACAAAGCCATGGCCCTTGCCGACGAAGTCAATGCAGCTCATGATGCCATGAATGAAAAGAATAATTCAATTGCAGAGGGCATACGTGAGAACTTTGAGAGCCTGTACTCCACCATCGATCAGATCGAAAAGGCCAGCGCGGACAACTCCCGCCAGACAGAGGGCATCTCTGAGGCCATGACAGAGGTGGATCAGTTTGCGACCAACCTCACAGAGGTTTTGGGAACCATCGAGGGATATCTGGAGAAGCTTGAGGCCAATAACGCAGACGTTATAGCCATCTCCAGCCAGACCAACCTTTTGGCGCTTAATGCCAGCATCGAGGCTGCCCGTGCGGGTGAAGCAGGCAAGGGCTTTGCCGTAGTAGCTGACGAGATCAAGAATCTGGCTGAGGACTCCAAGACCACAGCGGATGACAGCAATAAGAACAACAACGATATCAAAGAGACCATAGACAAGCTTATAACCGAGTCCGGAAGACTGGCCGAGATAGTTGAGTCAGTCAACAAGCGCGCACAGAATCTGGTGGCATCATCCGAGGAGACCACGGTTTCCATCGGTATGATGAGAGATGTATCGGGAGACGTTGAGAAGTCTCTCCGTCAGGTACTTGAGGACTGAGTATTTAGTACCTGATTTTTAAAGAAGGTATAGTGGGGGGCATTATATGGTCAGATACCGTTTTTCGGATGCCGAATTCTCTCTGATGGAGAGTTCGCGAATACCTTTTGCTATCTATCAGTTTATAGATAAGCGTGTGGTAACGCTGGTATTGACTCAGGGCTTTTGTGATCTGTTCGGGTTTGATGATCGTGCAGAGGCCTATTACCTTATGGACAATGATATGTACCGGGATGCCTGGCCTGATGATGTGGGACGCATCTCGGAAGAGGCTCTGCGTTTTGCCACGGAGGGTGGCAAGTATGAGGCTATCTATCGTACCAAAAGAGCAAATAAGATAGATTATATGATCGTCCATGCCCAGGGAGAGCATATCACCATGCCCGACGGTACCCGTCTGGCTCAGATCTGGTATACCGATGAGGGCAATTATATCGACAATGACACATCCCATGATCAGGATCTCAATGTCGAGCTCCGTAAAGCGCTCCTCCAGGAAAACGCTTTAAAAGAAGCTCATTATGACCATCTTACCGGACTTCCTACCATGTCCCGTTTCTTTGAGTTATGTGAGAAAAAGAAGGATGAGATGGTAGATTCCGGAGGGCATCCTGCAATGCTTTTTATGGATCTTTCTGGCATGAAGTATTATAACCGAAGATTCGGCTTTGCGGAGGGAGATAAGCTTTTGCAGGCCTTTTCCAGGATGCTTTCTGACTATTTTGGCTCTGAGAATTGCTGCCGGTTAGGGCAGGATCATTTTTCGGTTATAGCAGAAGAAAACGGCGTAGAAAGCATTCTTGGTGAGCTTTTCGCTCACTGCCGGGAGCTGAATGGAGGTATTTCTCTTCCTGTTCATGTGGGCATTCACCTCTATCGCATGGAAGCTGTAAGTGCACCCACGGCCTGCGACAGGGCCAAGCTGGCCTGTGATTCCCTAAAGGGCCGTTATTCCTCCGGTTTCAAGTATTATGACATGTCCATGATGTATGCCGAGGAGACCCGTCAGTACATCATTTCCAATCTGGATCGCGCCCTTGAGGAAAAGTGGATAGAAGTCTACTACCAGCCCATAGTCCGTGCGGTCAATGGCAGGGTCTGCGAGGAGGAGGCTCTCTCCAGATGGGTAGATCCGGTCAAGGGCATTTTGCCTCCCAATGATTTTATCCCCGTTTTGGAGGAAGCACAGCTCATCAATAGGATAGACCTGTACGTGGTGGATCGGGTCATCGAAAAGATCCGGGCACAAAAGGAAGCTGGACTCCATTTGGTCCCCCAGTCCATCAATCTCTCCAGAGTAGATTTTGACACCTGTGACATTGTTCAGGAGATCGTTGCCAAGATCGATGGGGCCGGCATGTCCAGGAGCCTTTTTACCATCGAGATCACCGAGAGTATCATCGGCAAGGACTTTGATTTCATGAAGGAGCAGGTCATCAGGTTCAAGAGCCTGGGCTTTTCCGTGTGGATGGACGACTTCGGGAGCGGGTATTCCTCTCTTGATGTACTGCAGAGCGTGCCCTTTGACCTTATCAAGTTTGACATGCACTTTATGCAGCAGTTCAATGACGGTGATGACGGCAAGATCATCCTTACTGAGATGATGAAGATGGCTGCCTCACTTGGTATTGATACTGTGTGTGAGGGCGTGGAGACTGAGGAACAGGCCCAGTTTTTACTTGAGATAGGCTGCTCCAAGCTCCAGGGCTATTTCTTTACAAAGCCCATACCTTTGGCTGCTATTTTTGAGAGATATGAAAAGGGCATCCAGATTGGCTTCGAGAAC
>CAMOFS010000172.1 GCA_946613735.1 uncultured Lachnospiraceae bacterium
CGAAAACGGCAAGCGCAGGACCGACTACAGGATCACAGAGGCCGGCAGAGCATACGACAACGAAAAATGCGACGAGTGGAATCTTACAAAGGACGTTGTTGAAAGGTTCACCGGTGGCGAATCGAAAGGAGAATGATAATGGAGATCATAAAAAACTATTTGGAATCAATGTTTGCCAACCTTCCGAATACATCCGATATCATAAAGGCAAAGCAGGAGCTTTACTCCATGATGGAGGACAAGTACACCGAGCTCATCTCGGAAGGCAAGGCCGATAACGAGGCTGTGGCGATCGTAATATCAGAGTTTGGAAACTTGGACGAGCTTTCAGAGAGTCTTGGCATCCAGAATGCCCTCATTGAGCAGCCAGATATTTCCCGAAGGAGCGTTTCCAAGGATGACGCATTTGCCTTCATCAGGGATACCGAGAGGCATAAGTTCATGGTCGGCATAGCCGTCCTGCTTTTCATCACCTGCGCCGTCGGCCCCATCCTCGGCGGAGACGGCATATCGGGTACCATTGGTCTGGTATACATGTTTTCAGCCATTGCTGCGGGAGTAGGCCTCATAATCTACTCTTCTGAGACCATGAAAAAATGGGACTACTTTACGGATATGCCCTGCTCAATCGACTATAGTACGGCAGATGATATCTACAGGGCCGACCAGGACGACAGACCCACGAGAGCTTTACGGCTTACCTTCGGCATCATACTTTGCATCCTTTGCTTTTTACCCGTAGTCGTCTTTAGCATGCTGGATTCCGGCGAGTTCTTAACAGATGCTTTCGGCCCCGCATTTTTACTTGGTATGGTAGGATTGGGCGTAATGCTCATTATAGTATCCGGTGCCAAACACGATGCCTGCACAAAGCTTTTGTCCCTTAACGACCGGACCACGGTAAGCGGAAATTATAACGGGATGCAGGCCCCCGCTCCAAAGTTTTCCGACCCCACCGTTGACAGCATAATGTCAGTATACTGGCCCACCATCACCTGCCTGTATCTCATATGGAGCTTTTTGACCTTTGACTGGCACTTTACATGGATCATCTGGCCCATAGCAGGCATCATTCACGCAGTAATAAAAAGGATCTACGGGATCGGAGGTGTTGATCATGAGCGATAAGACAAAAAAGACATACCTTGCGGTGCTTACTTTAGTTACCGTGGCAGCGATAATCATAGGAAGCTGCATCCATATATTAAATGCTTTCTACCACTGGAAGGATCTCTTCCGTCTTCCGGGAGGCCACGAGAGCACAGAGGCAGGCTCTACAGATTTTGAAAATGAGTACGACGGTGTCAAGTCCATAAAAATAGACTGTGCCATGTCAGAGGTTACCATCGAAGAGGGCGACAGCTTTTCAGTCAGCTTCGAGGGCGCCGAGAGGATGCGTCCGGCTGTATCAAAGTCCGATGACGGCACACTTTCCATCATACAGGATGGTGATGATCACCGTCTGCCCCTGAAGGATGAAGACAACGAGATCACCATCACTGTAAAGGAAGCTGAAAAGCTGGATCGCCTGGATATTAACCTGGCCATGGGTGATGTGAAGATGGACGAGGTATATGCCTCCTCCATCAACATCTCCGCAGCCATGGGAAATGTACGGGGCGAAGACCTTGTGGCGGATGATATCATCCTGGATGCCGCCATGGGAAATATAGAATTCAGCGAGGCTGATTTCAAAAACCTAAGAGCTGATGCTGCCATGGGAAGTGTATCGGTGGATTGCAAAAACGACCCGGCAGCTTATGACATTACTGCCAGTGCAGATATGGGCACCATAAAGGTGGGTGGAAAAAATGTTGACGGTAAGGGCAAATACAGCACTTCCGCAACAGGAGTCCGCATCGGTTCGATCAATGCGGACTGCGACTTGGGCAATATAGATATAAGATAGCTTACAAAAGCTCGGCCAGCTCTAAGACCATGGCCTCGGTCTTTTCCCATCCCAGACAAGGATCGGTGATGGACTGACCATAGACGCTGCCGTCGGGCTTCTGACAGCCATCCACAAGATATGATTCGATCATCAGTCCCTTTACCAGCTTTCTGATATCCTCCGAAAGCATCATGCTATGGATGATCTCCTTAGCAATACGGGGCTGCTGGTCGAATTGTTTATTTGAATTGGAATGGTTGGTATCCACGATGACAGCGGGGTTTTTTAGATCACTCTTTGCATAGAGGTTGCTGACAAACTGCAGATCCTCGTAGTGATAGTTGGGAGCATTGCTGCCCTGCTTGTGCGAATATCCACGTAGAATAGCATGGGCAAGGGGATTGCCCTTGGAGTGTACCTCCCAGCCCGCATATACAAAGGTATGTCCATGCTGGGCAGCGGTCATGGCATTCATCATAACGGAAAGCATGCCGCCTGTAGGGTTTTTCATACCTACGGGTATATCCAGTCCGCTGGAGGTCAGCCTGTGCATCTGGTTTTCCACAGACCTGGCTCCAACCGCAACATACGAAAGCACGTCTGACAGATAGGGGTGGTTCTCCGGATATAGCATCTCATCAGCACAGGAAAAGCCACATTCCTCCAGAGCCCTGATGTGAACCTTTCTGATGGCTATAAGACCCTTTAGCATATCCGGGGCACTCTCCGGATCGGGCTGGTGCAGCATGCCCTTGTAACCTTCACCGGTGGTACGGGGCTTGTTGGTGTATATCCTGGGGCAGATCACCATCTTGTCTGCCACCTTATCCTGAAGGCCCCTAAGTCTGCCTATGTATTCTATGACGGCATCCTCACGGTCCGCCGAACAGGGTCCGATCACCAGAAGGAGCTTGTCGCTCTCCCCGGTAAAGATTGACTGGATAGCCTTATCATTTTGCTTTTTTGTCTCCGCCGCTTTTTCCGACAAAGGATACATTTCCTTTACCACCCTTGCTGACGGCAGTTCCCTCAAGAATTCCATGTTCATTTTTTTATTCCTCCTATAAAGATCCTTCGCTGCGCTCAGGATGACAGGGCGCTCCCCTATGTCATTTAAAGCGTAGCGAAGAATCTGTCTACGCATCAGATCTTGCGTATGCGTTCCTCATTATGTTACTTGCTTCGTAAAGCACCTTATCCAAAAGCTCGCCCGTCTTTTCAAGCGTAATGGCCGCTATCTCTTCATTGGCCTTTTCACAAAGGGCACGCTTTTTCGCAGCTGTCTTTTCCGATGCTATGAGTCTGTCATATTTATTTACAACAGCCTTGCACTTTGACTGCACTGCCTGCTGGTATCGTTCGATATGGTTGAGGCTTGACTTGTAGCTGGCATCAGCCAGAGCCCCTATCAAGCGGTTAGCCCAGTAAAAGCTTCCCGTATCCGGCTTAGTCGGCGTAAAGGCAAAGTACTCGGGAATGGTCTTTACATTGGCATAAAGAGGTATCATGGCATTGAACACATTTGAACCGAAGCACAGTTCAAAGAGCACCTCCTTATCCTCTCTCACCTCAGCCAGCGACATAAAGGATGTTCGGTTTACACCGATGGATCTGAATGCACCGCTTAAGGACTTATCCCCATAGCTTAGATAGGGATCATAGGGAGTACCCTGGTAATGGCTGGACAAAAGATACTTCACGTCCTCGGGGGTAACCAGCTTCTCCGGCACCACGCACCAGGGAATGTCATCGGAATCGGGTCTGAAATCTGCATCCTCTCCGTCCCATATATAATCGTTGGGGCACAGATACCTTCCCATGAACCAGGCCCGGGGGGTATTGTATACATGATCCGCATCATCATGACTGCCAAAGGCATCCCTGGGATTGAATAAAAAGCCGCTTTCCACATCCTCCTGGGGAATATCGAAAAAGCTGTAATTTGTCAGATCCAGATCATATTCCCTGATAAAGTCCGCCATGTCCGGTGAGCAGATATGATCTGTCTGATCACCCAGGGCATCCACAAAGTCATACTCGTCC
>CAMOFS010000173.1 GCA_946613735.1 uncultured Lachnospiraceae bacterium
GGGCATATGTTAAACAATGAGGAGTGCGTATCGAAATAAAGACAGCGTGATTGCTCGCAATCATCGATGGCTTTATGAGATACGATTCGACGAATGTCGACAGCGAGATGAAGCGAAGCGAAATCGAGCGCGCACTCCGGACGTGGAGTCCACGTCGACGAGGGACACTAGCTCAGTTGGTAGAGCACTTGACTTTTAATCAAGTTGTCGGGGGTTCGATTCCCCCGTGTCTCACTACATACAATTTAATGCTTTATCGCACTAAATATACACTTAAAGTCATCTGTAGCCGGGTGGCTTTTTTCATTGCAATTCACAAATAATCGTTGTATAATATTGTCTGTTTGTGGGCGCTTTTATACTTTCACGTACGAAAGCCCCGATTAGCTAAGAATAAGAGGTGATAGATTTTGAATCCAAAGACAGTCAGGTATATTATCAAGCGTTTGATCCTGGCGGTTTTTACCGTCTGGGTGGTTATAACGCTTACATTCTTTATCATGCACGCGGTTCCCGGCGGACCTTTTCAGTCGGAAAAAGCCGTTTCTCCTGCGGCACAGCACGCTCTGGAGGAAAAATACGGGCTTGATAAGCCGCTGATGACACAGTATGTTACATATCTTACCGACGTTATCCAGTTCAGGTTTGGACCTTCACTTAAGCAGAGAGGCCGTATGGTCATCGATATCATAGGTGACGGACTCAAGACCTCTGCAAAGCTTGGAGTTATTGCGGCATTTTTGGCTCTTGCCATCGGCGTGGTATTAGGCGCAGTTGCGGCTTTGAGACGTAACACTGTTTTGGACCGTTTTATCATGGTTTTGACTACGGCCTTTGTATCCATGCCTTCTTTTATCATGGGTTCACTTCTTCTTGTGGCCTTTGCTATCAAGGTGCATCTGTTCCCGGCAAACGGTACCACGGCGGCCGGTCTTGTACTTCCCGTTGTTACACTTATGCTTTATCCCATGTCCTACATCACAAGGCTTACCAGAAGCTCCATGCTTGATGTTTTGGGACAGGACTACATCCGTACCGCCAAGGCCAAGGGTGTATCAAAGTGGCGCATCATCTTTGGGCATGCGCTTAAAAATGCGCTGACACCGGTCATCACCTATTTCGGACCCATGCTTGCCTATATCGTCACCGGTTCTTTGGTGGTGGAGCAGATCTTTGCAGTGCCCGGCATCGGCCGCGCTTTTGTACAGAGCATCATCAACCGTGATTACACGCTTATCATGGGTACGACCATCGTGCTTGCCACCTTTATCGTTATCATGAACTTAGTCAGTGATATCTTATACAAGGTAGCAGACCCCAGGGTTAATCTCGAATAACTATAGAGAGGACAAAGAAATGTCAGCAGATAATAAGTTTAAAAAGAATCCTTTATCGCTGCAGGTCAACATGGATGATTTCATCCCTGCCACCGACAGTGAAAAGGAATACATGGTTCAGATGCGTCCGTCCACTACCTTTTTCAAGGACGGCGTCAAGAGACTGTCAAAGAACAAGGTTGCATCCATCAGTTTTTTCGTGATCATCTTCATCACGCTCGCAGCCATTTTTGTACCCATGTTCTGGCCCTACGGTTACGAGCAGATGCTGGGTACCACTCCGGGACGTCCCGCAGATTCATCCTTTAACAATCTGCGTCCCATGGAGTATTCCGCTACCGAGCTTCAGCTTATAGAGCAGGGTGAAAAGGTATTTCCCCATCTCTTCGGTACAGATTCCCAGGGACGTGACTATTTCATCCGTGTGGTTTACGGTACCAGGATCTCCCTTGCAGTCGGCTTTTTTGCCTCCATCATAGTGCTGGTCATCGGTATCGTGGTGGGCTCCATTTCCGGTTATGCCGGAGGAGTGGTGGATATCGTTTTGATGCGTATAGTTGATATCATATATTCCCTGCCGGATATGCTTATGGTGATCCTTCTTGCCTCAGTGCTCAGACAGACACTTGATGCGGCGCTGGTTGGGACGCCTCTTGAAAAGATTGGCTCGAATATCATTTCACTTTTCATAGTATTTGCACTTTTGTACTGGGTATCCATGGCACGACTCATCCGTGGACAGATACTTTCATTGAGGGAGCAGGAGTACGTGCTTGCCGCACAGACAGCGGGAGCCAGCGGCAGCTGGATCGTAAAAAAGCACCTGATCCCCAACTGTATCTCGGTTATCGTTATCTCCACGGCGCTTCAGATCCCCAGCGCTATATTTACAGAGAGTTACCTGTCATTTTTGGGATTAGGTGTCAATGCGCCCATGCCTTCACTTGGTTCGCTGGCCTCTGACGCGCTCAACGGTTTGAGCTCCTATCCTTACAGACTGGTCATTCCGGCAATAGTGATCTCACTCATCGTGTTATCCCTTAATCTGTTCGGTGACGGACTTCGCGATGCATTCGATCCAAAACTTAATGGATGATGAAGATTCTTCGGGCTGCGCCCTCAGAATGACAAAGAAGGCTGCGCCCTCAAAATGACAAAGAAGGCTGCGCCCTCAGAATGACAAAGAAGGCCTCCCCCCTCAGAATGACAAAGAAGGCCTCCCCCTCAGAATGACAAAGAAGGCCTCCCCCTTGTCATCCTGAGCGAAGCGAAGGATCTTATAGAAGGAGATATATAATGGCATTATTAGAAGTAAGAGATTTACATACATCATTTTTCACCGATGCGGGTGAGGTGCGCGCGGTCAACGGCGTATCCTTTGACCTGGATCACGGCAAGGTACTTGGCATAGTGGGAGAGTCCGGCTCCGGTAAGTCGGTTACCGCATACTCCATCATGCAGATCCTTGCGGGCACCGGAAAGATCGTCTCCGGTTCCATCAAATACGATGGCAGAGAGCTGGTGGGAGCCGGCGAGGATGTGATGAAGGACATCCGCGGCAACAAGATATCCATTATCTTCCAGGACCCCATGACCAGCCTCAATCCTACATATACCATAGGAAAGCAGCTTATGGAGGCTATCATGCTCCATACCGACCGAAACAAGGAGCAGGCCTGGGACAGAGCAGTTGAGATGCTCAAGCTCGTCAACGTCAACTCCCCGGAGAAGCGCATGAAGCAGTATCCCTATGAGTTCTCAGGCGGCATGAGACAGCGTGTTATGATCGCCATGGCACTTGCCTGCGAGCCTGACATCCTCATAGCTGATGAGCCCACTACTGCATTGGACGTTACCATCCAGGCAGGCATTTTGGAGCTTATGAAGGACATTCAGAAAAAGATGGGCATGGCCATCATCATGATCACCCATGACCTGGGCGTGGTGGCACAGCTTTGTGACGAGGTTATCGTTATGTACGCCGGTTCCATCTGCGAGCAGGGTACCGAGAACGAGATCTTTTACAATCCCTGCCATGAGTACACCAAGGGACTGATGAGATCCATCCCCACGGTGGACAGCGACGGCAGCAGGCTGGAGCCCATCACCGGTACACCTATCGATCTTTTAAATATGCCCGAGGGCTGCCCTTTTGCGCCCCGTTGCGATGCGGCTATGAAGATCTGCCTGAAGAAAAAATGCGATCGTATCCAGATCAACGACATGCACCAGGCTGCATGCTGGATGAACGTTAAAAAAGCTGCAGAGGAAGGCAGGCTTGACAACCTCACTGCGGCAATGAGCGAAACTGAAAGAGAGGAGGCTTTGGACAAATGAGTGACAACACTACCATGGATAAGCAGCCGATCATTTCGGTAAAGCATCTTAAGCAGTATTTCGATATTAATGACGGCTTTTTCAAGTCCAGACCACTTAAGGCCGTTGATGACATCTCCTTTGACATCAATGAGGGAGAGACCTTAGGGTTGGTAGGCGAGTCCGGCTGCGGCAAGACTACCGCCGGCCGTTCACTTTTACATCTTTACAAGCCTACCGCAGGTGAGATCTACTACCGCGGCAAGCTGATAAAGACCAA
>CAMOFS010000174.1 GCA_946613735.1 uncultured Lachnospiraceae bacterium
TTTGACAGGATGCTTACCGGTATCAAGCAGGGGATACTGATGGAAATGAAGCTTCGTGAGGCGGAGCTCAAGACCCTCCAGGCGCAGATCAATCCCCACTTTTTGTTCAACACCCTAAACGCCGGTGCCCAGCTTGCCATGATGGAGGGGGCGGATCGCACCTATAGCTATGTCCAGGCAGTGGCCGATTTTTACCGCTATAATGTTAAAAAGACCGATGCACCCGTGACCCTGTCGGATGAGATGCAGATGGTGGATACCTACATATATATTCTCAACATCCGCTTTTCGGGAGATGTGGGATATGAAAAACACATCGAGGAAGGGCTTTCGGAGGTCCTTATGCCCACCATGACGCTGCAGCCCATAGTGGAAAATGCGGTTAACCATGGCATCAGGGAGATAATGGGTGAGGGCAGGATAGTCATTACAGCCCAAAATGAAGGCGAAAGCTGCGTGATAAGGATCAGTGACAACGGCAAGGGCCTAAGTGAAGCACAGGTGGATGACATCTTAAAGAGGCGCACCAAGATGAAGGATGAGCACGGAGGCATTGGACTTCGTAATGTTATGGAAAGACTCTTCCTCATGTATGGAAGCGATGATGTATTTGATGTAAAAAGCGAGGGCTTAGGCAAGGGTACCACCATTACGCTGCGACTGCCGATGCATTGGGACAATGTAAATGAGCTGGAGGATCCCGGGAGTGCCGAAGGATCTTTGATGATATCAGAAAGGCAAAGAAAAGATGTATAGGATAATGATATGTGATGACGAGGGAATCGTGATCGACTCCATAAAATTCATCATAGAAAAAGAATTTCCGGGAGAGTTCGACATCGCCTCGGCCAAGACGGGCCGCGCCGTTATAGAGCTGGCGGAGACCTTTCGCCCGGATATCGCATTTATGGATATACAGATGCCGGGCATCAACGGTATAGAGGCCATGAGGGAGATAAGGAAGAGCAATGAGTCTCTGATCTTTGTTGTGCTTACGGCCTATGACAAATTCGACTATGCCAAGGCTGCCATCAATGTGGGAGTTAAGGAATACTTAAATAAGCCCGTGGACCGTAACAAGATCATAGAGGTCTTAAAGTCCGCCATGAAGGATATAGATGACAACAGGAGCAAACGTGCCCGGGAGCTTCAGGTACGGGAAAAGCTCGAGACCGTTGTGCCCATGATAGAAAACGGACTTATCTATAACCTTTTATTCCAGGAGTATTTTGAGGAGGACATAGAAAACTACAAGAACCTTTTGGGTATCACCCAAAAGAGGTGCTTCATGGGAGTCATAGTCTTTGGTGAGGAGCGTGACGGTAACCATATGACCAATGCAGTGGGAAGCTCCATAAGGCTGCACCGCTGCTATACTGAGGTCAGAGAGCTTATCCGTACCTCATTTAACTGCTTTGTGGGAGGGGTGTCCGGCAACAAGATCGCCATGCTTTTCCCTACCGATGATGAGGCGCATACCTATAATTCCAGGGTAAGGCTTATTGAGGATGCCAGGAACCTGGCCAAAAAGATCAAGGAAAGAACCGACATAGATGCACGGATAGGTTTTGGACACATAGTGGCTCCTATGGATGCAATGGGCTCTTACAGGGATGCACTGTGGGCACTCATACAGACCTCCGGCGGGGTGGCTCACGTGGATGATGTCTTCACCGGTGCGCTTTATGACGAGGACTATCCGGCCCAGACGGAAAAGGAGATAACTGACTCCACGGAAAAGGGAGACGAGGCTGCCCAGCAGAGGGCGGCTATGGTTTACTTTGACTGGATGGTGAAAAACTACGCCAATTCCATATCCAACATTCAGCTTAAAGTATTGGAGCTGGTGATGCGGGCAGAGACCATAGGCTATATAGAGAGTAACGACACCTACCACTTTATGTCAAGGGACGACTATCTTCCCAGGGTGCTTGAGATGGGACAGGACACTGATAGTCTCAGGGAATGGTTTTTGACCAAGCTCTCCGTGGCGGTACGCAGGGTCTCTGAGAGCAGGAACACCCGCGAGAGCAACACTATAGAAAGGGCCAAAACCTACATCGATGAGAACTATTCAAAGGACATATCCTTAGATGATGTATCCAGGGTGGTGGACATCAGTCCCTATTATTTTTCCAGGGTGTTCAAGGATGAGACGGGACAGAACTTCATCGATTACCTGACGGAGCGCCGCATAGATAAGGCGAAGGACCTTCTGCTTTCTGACGACAGGCTCTCCATGAAGGAGATAAGCGTGATGGTGGGATATTCGGATCCCAACTATTTTTCCAGGATATTCAAGAAAAACGTGGGGACCACCCCCACTGAGTTTAAGGGAGGGAAAAATTGAAAAAGCTGTATCTTACGATAGTGTCCCTTATCCTGTGCTGCAGTCTGCTTTTATCCGGCTGCGGTTCAAAGGATATGCCGGGAGAAAATGAAGATGACGAGGATAGCGGGTTGCCGGTCATAGGCTTTTCCTTTGACTCCTTTTTGATCGAACGATGGGAAAAAGACAGGGATATCTTTGTTTCTGCCGCCAAGGACTTAGGCGCTGAAGTCAACGTCCAGGATGCGGGAGGAGACGTAAACAAGCAGATAAGCCAGATCGAGTATTTTATAGAAAAAAAGGTGGATGCCATAGTGGTGGTACCCATAGACGCTAAGGCACTTTATGATGTCGTAACCCGGGCCAAGGCTGAAGGTATAGTGGTGGTGGCTTACGACAGGATGATCCTTGATGCGCCGGTGGATCTTTATGTGTCCTTTGACAACAAGAGGGTGGGCGAGCTTATGGGAGAAGCATTAGCGGCGCAGCCCCAGGTCAAAAATGTGCTGATGCTTACCGGCCCACTGGAGGACAACAATGTTGTGCTTGTAAACGAAGGCTTTCAGGAGATCTGCGAGGCCTGCGGCATCACCATAGTGGATATCTACAACACGCCGGAATGGAGAGCGGAAAATGCTGAGGAATTCCTCAACGAAAACATCTCTGTGCTGGAGGGGATAGATGCGATAATGTGCGGAAATGACGGGCTGGCTACCAGGACGATACGCATCCTGGCAGAAAGGCGCAAGGCCGGTACCATCCTGGTGACTGGACAGGACGCTGAGCTTGAGGCCTGCCAGCGTATAGTACAGGGCACCCAGCTTATGACGGTGTACAAGCCCGTTGAAAAGGAGGCCCGGATGGCGGCGGAGGCTGTGATGGCCCTCTTGGATAAAAGGACTCCCTCCGGCATAAACCAGCAGCTGAACAATGGCCGATATGACGTGGACAGCATTATTTTGGATCCGGTAGCAGTGGATAAGGACAATATTGACAATGTTATTATAGACTCGGGCTTCCATTTAAGAGATGAGGTCTATCTTTTCAAACGCCAGGATTAATGCGGTCTGGAGGAGATTTGACGCTGCGTGTCCATAGCAAATTTTTAATATTTTTAAAAAGGGTGGAGCAAAAATGTCCACCCTTTTTTATTTGTGCTAATGTGTGCTATAAAAAAATTGAAGATGTTTGCAAACAATTCATATTAACGTTGTGATAGAGTGTGTACATGGGAGCGGTGGAGAACGAAGAACACCGCCCAAAATTTACACACCTTACAAGGAGGGAGAAAACTATGAAGAAAAAGATTCTTAGCGTACTTTTAAGTGCTGCTATGGCAGCTACCTTATTAGTAGGCTGCGGCGGCGGTGGCGACACAGCAGCAACCACAGAGGAGCCCGCAGCAGAGGCACCTGCAGCAGAAGAGCCTGCAGCAGAGGAACCTGCAGCAGAGGCACCCGCAGGCGGCGGCAAGGTTGGTGTTTCCATGCCTACAAAGGATCTCCAGAGATGGAACCAGGATGGTGCTAACATGGAAGAGCAGCTTAAGGCAGCAGGCTATGAGGTTGATCTTCAGT
>CAMOFS010000175.1 GCA_946613735.1 uncultured Lachnospiraceae bacterium
TTACTACCGTCTCTGGATTACCAATGAGACCGGCATGACCAGCTCAGTGGTACACATGGACGAGACGGACAGCCTTTTGGAAAAATATGATGCTACCACAAACTGGCTGGACGATGTGGGCCAGAGATATGCAGAATTTGACTATGATGGGTCCCACTATCAGACATGGATCGAGGACTCGAGGTCTTTAGAGCTGAAACTTCATGTTATGGAGGAAAACAAACTGGCGGGAGCGGCTTTTTGGAAGCTGGGACTTGAACCTGACTCTACCTGGGATATGATAAGCGAGTATTTGCAATGATTACAGAGATATTAAGGATAGATCCGGACGATATAGACGAGTCGGTCATAGAGCGGGCGGCTGAATACATAAAAAAGGGCGAGCTGGTAGCTTTTCCCACAGAGACAGTTTACGGTCTTGGGGGAGATGCCATGGATCCCGGCGCATCTAAAAGGATATATGCCGCCAAGGGCAGACCTTCGGATAATCCCCTCATCATCCATATAGCAGAGACAGACAGTCTTTCGGAGATAGGAGAGGATATACCAAAGGCGGCCTATGATCTGGCAGAGGCTTTTTGGCCCGGTCCCATGACTCTCATAGTAAAAAAGAAAGCGATAGTTCCCTATGAGACCACCGGCGGACTGGACACTGTGGCGGTGAGGCTTCCGTCTCATCCCGTTGCCAGGGCACTTATCAAAAAAAGTGAAAGATTTATAGCGGCTCCCTCGGCAAATACCAGTGGCAGGCCTTCGCCCACAAAAGCATCCCATGTGATAGAGGATATGGATGGCAGGATTGCCTGCATCATAGACGGGGGCGCCGTGGATATAGGACTGGAGTCCACCATAATTGATCTGACAGAAGAGGTTCCTACTATTTTGCGCCCAGGAGCCATTAATCTGGCCATGGTCCGTGAGGTGACTGGTGAGGCAGCCATGGATCCGGGACTTAAGTCAGAGGATGAGCACATCCGACCCAAAGCCCCCGGCATGAGATACAGACACTATGCACCCCGTGGCCGGCTTACCATCATTGAGGGTGACAGGCAGGCGGTGATCTCACGTATAAAGGACAGCTGTGATGAGTGCAAAAATGCCGGACAAAAGGTGGCTGTCATCGCAAGCAGCGAGACTGCTAAAAATTACAGCGGATACCGGGTATTTGATATAGGTGCTTTAAGCCATGAGGAAGAGATAGCCAAAAACCTCTACGACATCTTAAGGAGACTTGACGAGGAGGACATAGAGGAGATTTACTCCGAGTCTTTTAACACACCCAATGTAGGTACGGCTATAATGAACAGGCTTTTAAAAGCAGCCGGGCACAGGGTTATTTCTGTATAAAGCCATATTTTATACAAAACTTACAGTTTTTTTAATAAATTGATAGACTTTTTGGGTGAAAAATGAGAAAATACAAACGTGTGATATTTGCTGAGGGCAACGGGATCACCCGGGCACCCATGGCAGCAGAGATTTTTAAAAGCATATACAGTGGGGATGCAGAGGTTTTATCCCGGGGGATCATAGTGCAGTTTTCCGAGCCACTTAACCAAAAGGCTCAGGCAGTGATGATCTCAAACGGGATCGATCTTACCGATTTCGAATCGCAAAAGCTTGTGGCTTCGGATATCACCTTAGATACCATAGTTTTTACCATGGAGGCCTCATCCCTTAAAAAGATCATTGACAGCATAGACACTGCCAATGAGAGCAACACATTTTTGCTTACGGACTATGTGGGAGAGGAGCTGCCAATCATGAATCCCTTTGGTGGGACGCTCCAGACCTATGGCATATGTTTTGAGATGTTAAAGACTACTCTTAAAAAGCTTAATGACAAGCTTTGCAAAGAGGATACCGAGGAGGCTTAAGTGAGCGAAAAAAGAGAAGATTATTTAAGCTGGGACGAATACTTTATGGGCATTGCCTTTTTATCGGGCATGCGTTCAAAGGATCCGCATACTCAGGTTGGAGCCTGTATAGTCAGCCAGGACAACAAGATTTTGTCCATGGGATACAACGGTTTTCCCGTCGGATGCTCCGATGACGAGTTTCCCTGGAACAGGGATGGTGATCCTCTGGACAACAAGTATTTTTATACCACCCACAGTGAGCTCAATGCCATTTTAAACTACAGAGGGGGCTCTTTGGAAGGAGCTAAGCTTTATGTATCGCTTTTCCCCTGCAATGAATGTGCCAAGGCCATCATTCAGTCCGGCATCAGGGAGATCATTTACGACAGCGACAAGTATGAGCATACTCCCAGCGTCATTGCTTCAAAGAGGATGCTTACAGCAGCGGGAGTGACCTTCAAAAAATACGAGCATACAGGACGTACTGTTTCCATGGAAGTATGAGAAAACGAAACGAAGTTTTTGAAATGCTCACACTCATAGCACAGCTGGGTATCTCGATGCTGGTGCCCATAATGATGTGCACGCTTTTGGGAGTGTGGATCGGTAAAAAGGCCGGATCCGATCTGATCCCTGTGATCGGTTTTATCATAGGGGCGGCCGCCGGTATGGAATCGGTGTATAAAATAGTTAAAAAGTATCTTAAGAACAGGGATGATAAAAGCTTTAAAAAGGATGAATGAAGCCCTGCCCGGTCTGCTTTTCGGGATATTGATATATGGTATCATTGAGGAGCTTATCGGGATCTGGTTTGCAAAGGACAAGCTTTTGTTTACCACAGGGGTTTTGATAGGTATCGGTTGTGCAGCAGGGATGGCCATACACATTGCATGGATATTGGAGGAGTCCGTCAGGTACGAGGGCACTGCCACCAAAAAGATGGCTGTTTTTTCGGCATTAAGATATGTGTGCGTGGTACTTATATTCTTTGCCATGATGTATTTTAAGCTTGGCAATTTCTACGCGGCATTTATCGGGGTACTTTCCCTTAAGATAAGTGCATATGCACAGCCACTGATACAGAAGGTATTAAAAAAAGATTCTTCGGGCCTGCGGCCCTCAGAATGACAAAAATCTTATCTATAATACATGCGACTAAAATAAAGGAGGTGATAGAGTGGGAAATGCAGTAGTGATGTCATCCATGCCATCCGCTGATGACATTGACTTTATGATACATGGACTATTTACCTATAAGTTCTTTGGTCATGAAGTCTGGATCACCACATCCCATGTATGTATTCTGATCGTCATGCTGGCACTTATTATCTTTGCACTTATTGTAAACCGCAAGATGAAAAATGCCACTGATGTGCCGGATGCATTTCAGAATGTGATCGAGGTCATAGTGGAGTTTTTGGACGGCATCGTGGATGGAGCGATGGGGTGGAGCGCTCCAAAGTTTAGGAATTATATCGGTACCCTGTTTTTATTTATTCTGGTATCCAATATTTCCGGTATCTTTGGACTTAGGCCCCCTACGGCAGACTACGGTACTACCCTTGCTCTTGCTCTCATTACGTTTACTCTGATACATTTCAATCAGTTTAAGCATAATTCCTTAAAGAGCATCTGGGTGGATATGTGTTCGCCTCTGCCGCCCTGGCTTCCGATCTGGTTTCCGATCAACCTTATCAGCGAGATAGCGGTACCCATATCCATGAGTCTGCGTCTTTTCGCCAATGTTTTATCGGGCACCATCATCATGGCACTGGTCTACGGACTGCTAAAGGCTATAGCCTATGTCTGGCCCGCAGTACTTCATGTGTATTTTGACCTATTTTCGGGAGCTATTCAGACATACGTATTCTGTATGCTGACTATGACGTACATCGCACAGCAGATGGGAGATCCCCCCGCTGTTGCGGAAAAATCAAAGTAAAATAAACTCATTACATGCGTTTGTTTTAAACCAATGTATTAAAAACAAAGGAGGACATCAAAATGGGAATCACAGGACAGGATTTAATCTTAGCATGCTCA
>CAMOFS010000176.1 GCA_946613735.1 uncultured Lachnospiraceae bacterium
TTTCTTATACTGTATTATGTACTTCCTAAGAAATGGCAGAATCCCCTGCTGTTTGCGGGAAGTATAGTTTTCTATTCCTTTGGTCAGCTACGCTTTATGCCCCTTTTACTGGGACTTACCCTGTTTAATTACCTGCTGGCATACAGACAACAGCAATACAGCGAGAGAAAAAAAGCTTTTTTACGTCGTGACATGACGCTGGCGATCTCCATAGACGTTTTAGCCCTTTTTATATTCAAGGTGCTGGCTCTCTCTGTTGATGGCAGCTGGCTGCCTTTGGGCATCAGTTTTTACATATTCAAGATGATCTCCTTCCAGGCAGATATGTATATGGGAAAGATCAAAAGAAAGATTGATTTCTTTTCCGTAGCTGCTTATTTTACAATGTTCCCTCAGATTACTCAGGGACCTATCATGCGATACGATGAGGAGGTATTTAAGCGCCCCAGAAAACTCTCCCTGGTCAATCTGGAGCAGGGCCTGACATATTTTATCCTTGGTATGTCCATGAAGGTGCTTTTGGCGGATCGCATAGCCATCCTCTGGAACGAGATATCAAAGATCGGCTATGAGAGTATTTCCACCTCCCTTGCATGGCTTGGGGCATATGGCTACAGCTTTGAACTGTATTTTGATTTTTGGGGGTATTCTCTCATGGCAGCCGGCCTTGGCATGATGCTGGGCTTCCCCTTCGTAGAAAACTTTCACCACCCTTACGCCTCCAAAAACATAGCCACCTTTTACCGTGACTGGCATATGACACTTGGAAGCTGGTTTAGGGATTATATCTATATTCCCCTTGGTGGAAGCCGTGTAAGTGCAGTAAAAATAGTCCGAAACCTTCTGATAGTATGGGCCATAACCGGTCTGTGGCATGGCGGCACCGTAAACTTCCTGATATGGGGACTTGTACTCGGACTTATCATTGTCCTTGAACGTTTTGCTATAAAGGATCTGCTTAGATTAGTTCCGGCCATCGGCAGACTTGAGGTCTTGGTCATCATACCGTTGACCTGGGTTGTATTTGCTATTACTAACCTAAATGATCTTGGGATATACTTTGCCAGACTTTTTCCCTTTTTCGGTATAGGCGAAGCAGCTAACACCGGTGACTTTATGAAGTTTTTCAGTATATACTGGGGATATTTTGCTGCATCTGTTTTACTCTTGATACCAAAGGTGTTTGAAATGCTCGTAAAAAAACCTAAAGGAGCCATGGGAGCAGTTCAAAAGCTTTTGATATTCATACTGTTTTTGATAAGTCTTTACTATGTAAGCAACGGGAGCAGCAATCCGTTTTTGTATTTCAGTTTTTAATTATGTATAAGTTTAGAATGATCTTGAAAAAAACACCTTTGGTCATACTGGTGACACTTACCATGATCGCCCTGTCTGTACTTGGGTTCATAGAGAAAAATGATTCTTATATCAATCTCAACTATGATGTATGGAAAAAACCGGCGGCATCCCTTATCTTCCAGGGAATACACGACGGTATCTACCCATGGAGCGAGGTGGAAAGCGTCACTGAGACAGTAACGGCTGATGCTGACGATGATGGAGAGGATATGGAAGCTGTAGCATCCGATGAAGCCACAGATGCAGGTGTTAACGTAGATGATGCCGGTACTGCTGTGGAGGAAGAGACAGGCAATACGACAGGAGTGGCAGATATTTCTTCCGGATACTCCTATGTCACAGTCCATGACGAGGCTGTGGCCACCGGAAAAACTCCTGACGAGATCGTCGCCGCCAGAAAGAGCGCTTCTAAAGACACCTTTGTATATGCCAAAAAGATCCCGGATGGAGTCAATTCCGAGATTGCTTTTGCAAAGGATTACGGGGTTATGGACATGGCATTTTTAGACCCCGAGGGCACAAAGTACAAGCCGGCTGACAAGACCATTTTTAAAAAGAACAGAGAGTTTTATCTTCAGACCGAGGCCGAGGATGACAGTTATTTTGATGATGCCATTTTTATTGGCGATTCCAGGACAGCAGGACTGGCAGATTATGGCAAGCTTACCTCACACGCCAGCTATTTTGCCACGGAGAGCCTTACGGTATATGACATCATGGAGGTTAAGCTGGCCTTGCGGACTCCTGATGGAGAAGAAAAGGCAGCCACCCTGCCGGCGGTCCTCAAATCACATACATATAAAAAGGTGTATTTCTGCATAGGTATTAACGAGCTTGGAAATGTGGGTACGCTTCGTTTTTACAACAAATACGCTGAAGTAATACAGCAGATCAGGGAGCTTCAGCCCAATGCCATTATCTACATTCAGGGCATTATGCACGAAAATAAGAAGATGAGCAGCACGGACAGCGTGTTCAATAATAAAAATGTTCTGGAAAAGAATACAGCCATTGCTACCCTTGCCAATGGTCACGATATCTTTTACCTGGATATGAATGAGGCTGTCTGTGATAAGGACGGCAACCTAAAGGACGAGTACACCAATGATGGTGTTCATTTGAAGGCAGCAAACTATGTACTCTGGGAAGACTGGCTTAGAAAGCATGTGATATATGCTGCATATTGAGATTCTTTGAGGTAGGACATGAGATTAAAAAACATTCCTGCGGCGAAGCCCGCCATAGAAAACAGTGAATACTGCATAAAGACACCAAAAGACATAAAAGGCAAGTGGAAAAAGTCTGTTTCAGACGGAAACCCCATTTTTCTTGAGATTGGTATGGGGAAAGGACAGTTTATAATGTCGCTTGCTGCCCGTAATCCACACATATTTTACCTGGGGATGGAGCTTCACGCCAGTGTACTCTACAGGGGATTGCAAAAGCTTGAGGCCGATCCACTTGATAATCTTTTGCTTTTAAATCATCCGGCAGAAGAGCTTTGTGAGATGTTTGAACCCGGTGAGATCGATGGGATATATCTCAATTTTTCCGATCCCTGGCCAAAGGATCGTCATGCCAAAAGACGACTAACCTCGCCGGCATTTCTGGACAGATACAAAGAGCTTTTGAATCCCGGAGGGAGGATTGAGTTTAAGACAGATAACCGGGGACTTTTTGATTATTCACTGGAGACCATCGGTGAGCATGATGGTTTTGATATCACTGTACAGACCTTTGATCTTCATGCCGATCCCGTGCTTTCCCTGGGTAATATCATGACCGAATACGAGGAGAGATTCTCCGCCAAGGGCAATCCAATATGCAAACTAATAGCTGTCAGGAAGTGATATTTCAGCTTTGTTCTATTAGGTTGTTTAGGATAGCTGCCAGAGACGCCTTATTTTCAGTAAAGAACAGGATGCCGTCGCTGGTCTTTATCATGGTAATGTATTTGCCGGATAGGGTAGTGGACTCATGGATGAGCAAAAAGAGATAATCGCGATAATTGTCATCACAGGATAAAAACAACATCTCAGCCTCACCCATCTCCGTAACGGCCGCATCAGTACGATGCAAAAGCGTCGTGATCTCCCGATCCTGCTCTACCTGGTTGTGAGTCTTGTCTGCTAAAAAATAGCCATCCTTGTCCTTTGGCATATCCATAGCCTTGACTGCACGCTGTACCTGCTTGGTCAGCGCCGGACCTGCCGGGTATAAGGACTCGAAGTATTTCATAAAATCAACGGCGCTTCTGAAGCGATCATTTTTGCCATTCTGCAGGATCTCGGTTATAAGAATCCTTCTTATGGCTTCCTCACATTCCTTTCTGGATGGAGTGCGCTTCTGATTGTCCAGTGTAACGTCCATCTCAACCTCCTGACGACATTAAAGACATTTGTTTTTGTCTTTTTGATGATAACATACGAAAATCAAAATGACAATAGTGAATAATCGACAGATGTCAGCTTTAAAAAGACAGGGGATTTCTCCCCTGTCAAGGTGTGATAAAACCAGGAGCATTACGCTGC